>JBGSRY010000009.1:0-1564 GCA_041737325.1 Rhodoferax sp.
GCACGCTGCACCGCCAGCTCAAAGACGAAGGCGCGTCGCTGCAAGCACTGAAAGACGCAGTGCGCCAAGCCCAGGCCACCGACCTCTTGCTGCGCACCACGCGCCCGATCAAACAGGTGGCGCAAGCGGCCGGGTTTCAGAATGACAAGAGTTTCATGCGGGCCTTCAAGGGCTGGACGGGGTTGTCACCGGCAGACTTCCGGCGCGCAGGTGCGCCCAGCCACTCGGCCGCAGCCCCATCCCCTGTGTCATCAGCCTGAACGACTCAGGCTTTGGCGTGACGATGCGCCTTGTGCGCTTCGTAGGTCTCCACCGGCGCACCCTGCTTGGCCCAGGCGGTGAAGCCGCCGTCGATGTGCGCCACGTTGGTCATGCCCATGTCTTGCAAGGTTTTGGTGGCCAGCGCGCTGCGCCAGCCTGCACCGCAGAACAGCACAAACTCTTTTGACTCGTCGCCAAACACCGGTTTGTAATAGGGCGACGCGGGGTCAACCCAAAACTCCAGCATGCCGCGTGGCGCGTTGAAGCAGCCCGGCACCGTGCCTTCGCGCTCGAGCTCGCGCACATCGCGAATGTCCACGATTTCCAGCTTGGGGTCGCCTAGACGCGCCTTGACTTCGTCCACAGAATACGTTTTGACCTGCGCCATGGCCTCGGCGACCAGCGCGTTGATACCTTTGGTAATTGCCATTGTTGTCTCCTTATAAAAAAAGTTGCACTGAGGCGTGAACTTCGGTCACACGGCCCACCAAAACGACAGCGGCACGGCCCAAAGATTCTCACCAAAAGGAACCACCTCTCGCCCGGCGTACAGCACAATGCCACGCTGAAAAATCGCACCCTCAGTTTCTTGCAAATGGCGCAAGCCCTTGAAGTCTTTGCCGTCCACCGTGGCGCTGGCCTTGACCTCGATCCCGGTGATCTGACCCATGCGGTTCTCCAGAACAAAATCGACCTCGATATTGCTCAATGTGCGGTAGTGCCACAGTGACAAACGCTGCCCCGAGAACGCCACATGCTTGAGCAACTCGGCCAGCACAAAAGTCTCCACCGCAGCGCCAGGCAAGCCGGGCTTGCTGGCCAAACTGTCGGCGCTCGCACCCATCAAGTGGCACAACAAACCGCTGTCTGGCAAAAACACCTTGGGTGCTTTCACCAGCCGTTTTCCAGGGTTGCGCTCCCACGGTGGTACACGTACCACTAAAAACAGCATCTCCAACAAGGCAAAGTAACGCTTGAGCGTGCTTTGCGCCATGCCTGCGGTGCGTGACAGCTCGGCAAAATTGAGCAGCGTGGCGCTGCGCGTGGCCAGCAATTGCAGCAAATTGGGGACTTCGGTCAACTGCACAATGTTGGCCAGGTCGCGCACGTCACGCTGCAATATGGCTTGCACATAGGCATCGAACCAGGCCGTGCGCCGAACCGCGCTGGTGCGCGCCACCGCTTCAGGGAAGCCTCCCGCCAACAGATGCCTGATCAGCTCCGCGCGCTCACACGGGGCCATGCGCAACGCCTGCCAAGCCCCCAAAAACAAGGCATCCGCCCTGTTGCACGCGGGGCTGTC
>JBGSRY010000154.1:0-3521 GCA_041737325.1 Rhodoferax sp.
GGGGCCCCGACATGTCGGCCCTGTTCGACACCGTTCTTGAACACGTGCCACACCAGCAAGGTGACCCGGCCGCGCCGCTGCAATTGCAGATATCGGCACTCGACTTTTCAACCTTTGTGGGCCGCATTGGGGTCGGCCGAATCAGCCAGGGCACGATCAGGCCGATGATGGACGTGGTGGTGATGGAAGGCCCAGACGGCAAGGCGGTCAAAGGGCGCGTCAACCAAGTGCTGACCTTCCAGGGTTTGGATCGGGTGCAGACTGACGAAGCCGGGCCGGGTGAAATTGTGCTGATCAACGGCATTGCCGATATCGGCATTGGTGTCACCATCACCGACCCCATCACCCCGGCTCCGCTGCCGATGCTGCGGGTTGACGAACCCACGCTGACCATGAATTTTTGCGTCAACACCAGCCCCTTGGCCGGTCGTGAAGGCAAGTTTGTTACCAGCCGTCAACTTTGGGACCGCTTGCAAAAGGAATTGCAATCCAACGTGGCGCTGCGCGTCAGCGAAACCGATGAAGAAGGCATCTTCGAAGTCATGGGACGCGGCGAGTTGCACCTGACGATTCTGCTGGAAAACATGCGCCGTGAAGGCTACGAGCTGGCGGTTTCCAAGCCACGTGTGGTGTTCCGTGAGGTCAATGGCGAGCGCCACGAACCCATTGAAATGGTGACAGCTGACATTGAAGAACAACACCAGGGCGGTGTGATGCAGGCGCTGGGTGAGCGCCGTGGTGATCTGGTCAACATGGAACCGGACGGTCGTGGCCGGGTGCGTCTGGAATACCGCATTCCAGCCCGTGGTTTGATCGGTTTCACCAACGAGTTTCTGAATTTGACCCGTGGCTCTGGCCTGATCTCCAACATTTTTGACAGCTATGAGCCGCACAAAGGTGACATCGAAGGCCGCAAGAATGGCGTGCTGATCTCGATGGACGCGGGCGAAATCTTCAACTACGCGCTGGGCAAGCTCGACGACCGTGGTCGCATGTTCGTCACCGCCAATGACCCGGTCTATGAAGGCATGATTGTGGGCATCCACAACCGTGACAACGACCTGGTGGTGAACGCCACACGCACCAAGCAGCTCACCAACTTCCGCGTCTCTGGCAAAGAAGATGCGATCAAGATCACCCCGCCGATTCAGCTCACGCTGGAATACGGTGTGGAGTTCATTGAAGACGACGAGCTGGTTGAAATCACACCCAAGTCGATTCGCCTGCGCAAGCGTCATTTGTCGGAGCACGATCGCAAGAAGGCCGGTCGCAACAGCTAAAACCATGCAGGGCAAGCCTTGAGGCTCTCGCACCAGCGTGCCGTGTGGTTGATGCTGGCGGTGACCCTGATGTGGTCGATCGCCGGGGTGGTCACGCGCCATCTGGAGCAGGCACGCAGTTTTGAGGTGACGTTCTGGCGCAGTTTTTTCACGGCCGTCAGCTTGCTGCTGATCTTGCCGCTGCTGCGAGGCCGCGCCGTTTTTGCCCAAATGCGGCAAGGCGGCGCAGCTTTGTTCATGTCGGGCTTGCTCTGGGCCGGCATGTTCACTTTTTTCATGCTCGCCTTGACGCTGACCACGGTCGCCAACGTGCTGGTCATCAGTGCCTTGACACCGCTGTTTACGGCGTTGGGCGCGCGCCTGTTCATCGGCCACCAGGTGGCGTTGCGCACCTGGGTGGCGATTGCGCTGGCCGGTGTCGGCATTGTGTATATGTACGGTAGCCAAATAGGGCAGGGCATCAGTCTGGTCGGGGCGCTGGCAGCTCTGGCCGTGCCGCTGGGTGGCGCTGCCAACTGGACGCTGAACCAGCATGCGCACCGACACGGCCAAGCGGTTGACCTGATTCCCGCCGTACTGATCGGCGGTGTGGTGTCGTCTCTGGTGACCCTGCCGCTGGCCTGGCCGCTGCAAGCCTCAGCCCACGATCTGAGCCTGTTGGCCTTGCTGGGGCTGGTGCAGTTGGCCATACCGTGCAGCCTGGCTATTGTGTGTGCCCGCGTGCTCAAAGCACCCGAGATGGCTTTGCTGGGCCTGCTGGAGGTGATTTTTGGCATTCTGCTGGCCTGGCTCGGTGCGGGTGAAGTGCCGGGGCACAACGTGATGCTGGGGGGTGCGCTGGTGATTGGCGCACTGGTGATCAATGAACTGATGGCTTGGAGGGGCAGGGCATGAATTCGTCGCCTGAAGTGGTCACGGAAGTGCGCGGCCGCGTGGGCTGCATCACCCTGAACCGGCCGGGCGCGCTCAATGCACTGAACCTGCCCATGGTGCGCGCCTTGACGGCCTGCTTGCTGGCTTGGCGTGACGACGATCGGGTGCAGGCGGTGGCGGTACGCGGCAGCAACAAGGCGGGTGTGTTTGGTGCGTTTTGCGCCGGCGGTGACATTCGTTATTTTCATCAGGCGCTGCTCTCGGGTGACCCATCGACCGAAGATTTCTTTACCGAGGAATACACGCTCAACCACCTGGTGCATGCCTACCCCAAACCGTACATCGCTTTCATGGACGGCGTGGTCATGGGCGGTGGCATGGGTATCAGCCAGGGCGCTTCGCACCGTCTGGTCACGCCGCGCAGCAAACTGGCCATGCCAGAGACCTTGATCGGGCTGTTTCCCGATGTAGGTGGTGGCTATTTTCTGAGCCGTTGTCCTGGTTCAACCGGCGAATGGCTGGCCCTGACCGGCACCACCATCGGTGCGGGTGATGCCCTTGCGCTGGGGCTGGCCGACCACTGCCTGGCGGTAGACCAATTGACACCGGCGTGGGATGCGCTGACGCAGCTGCCATCCTTCGACAAGGCCGCCATCAGCCGCTTGGTTGCTTCTATTTCTATAGCTGTTAGCCAAGAATATGAAAGGGCTAGAGGCCAAATTGACCATTCTTTTTCAATGGACTCGGTGGCAGCCATGGTGCACGCGCTGGAGGCTGATGCGTCGGACTGGTCACGCCACACAGCCGCCCTGTTGCGCCAGCGCTCACCCCTGATGCTGCACGTGGCGCTGGCGCAAATCCGCCGCGCTCGCCATCTGACGCTGGCGCAGGATTTGCGCCAGGAGCGCGACCTGGTGCGGCACTGTTTCTTTACGGCGCACTTGGGCCACAGCGGTCGCACCACCGAAACTGCCGAGGGCATTCGTGCGTTGGTCATTGACAAAGACAACGCCCCCAGGTGGTCACCCGTGCGCATCGAAGAAGTCACACCCGAAATGGTGCAGCCGTTTTTTGCCAGTCCCTGGCCTGCGCACAGCCACCCACTGCGGGCGCTGGCTTAATAAATTTAAAGCTGACGGTAGACCGCGTCGGCCAGTTGCATCAGTTGCCCACGTGGCAATGGCCCGGCCAGCGCGTAGCCAAAACCCTGATCGACCCAGTAGAAGCTGGGCACGTCCGCTTGTGGTTCAAACCGAAAACGGGTTTCCTGGCTGGACGGGTCTTGGGCTGCGGCCGGGTTCAACGCACCCAGGTACAGCGTGACCCGCAACGCGGCGCTGTTTTGAAACATGAATTGCGCCCGGGCCC
>JBGSRY010000165.1:0-3006 GCA_041737325.1 Rhodoferax sp.
GAACGCGAGCTTGACCCATTGCGCGCCCGCATCACCGAATTTCAGCTCAAAGCGCAAGCGGCGCGGCTGGGCTTTGACCAATACGATCAGTTGCTGGCCGATGCCCAGGCTGACCTGGATGCATTGCAAGCCTCTGTAGCCGATGGCGCGGTACGACTGGCTGGCATGCAAGGCGAGATTGACCGCCTCAACCGTGACATTGCCGCGTTGGGTGCGGTCAACCTGGCCGCCCTGGATGAGCTGGCGGCGGCGCGCGAACGCAAGACCTTTTTGGACGCGCAAAGCGCCGACCTGGTGGAAGCCATGACCACGCTGGAAGATGCCATCAAAAAAATTGACGGCGAAACCCGTGAACTGCTCTCGGGCACGTTCAACACGGTCAACGAGCACTTTGGCAAGATGTTCCCTGAGCTGTTTGGCGGCGGCAACGCGCGCCTGGTCATTACCGGGGATGAAATTCTGGACTCTGGCGTGCAGGTCATTGCGCAGCCGCCGGGCAAAAAAAACCAGAGTATTGCGCTGCTCTCGGGGGGCGAAAAAGCGCTGACCGCCATTGCCTTGGTGTTTGCCATTTTTCAGCTCAACCCGGCACCGTTTTGTTTACTTGACGAGGTGGACGCACCGCTGGATGATGCCAACACCGAGCGCTACGCCAAACTGGTGTCAAGCATGAGCACCGAGACCCAGTTCTTGTTTATCAGCCACAACAAAATTGCCATGGAAATGGCCAAGCAACTCATTGGTGTCACCATGCAAGAGCAGGGGGTGTCGCGAATTGTGGCGGTGGACATGGAGGCGGCGCTTTCCATGACCGATGCGGGGTAACACATGAGTCCATTGCAGTGGGGATTGATCGCCACCGGCGCGCTGGTGCTGCTGGCCGTGCTGGTACAAAACTACTGGCTGGTGCGCCGCAACCAGCCACGTTTGCCAGAGCCGTCTGCGCCGCAAACCGATGACGCGATGCGGCTGCGTGAACCGGTGCTGGACGCTGCGGCCTTGGATGGCGCTGGTTTTACCCTGCCCATCGCCGAAAAAAAGCCGTCACTCGATGCCTTGATCGACGTGCTGGCCAGCATTGAGCTTGAAGCGCCCCTGAGCGCTGAAGCGGTGCTGGCCGCGCTGCCACCAACCCGCCGTGTGGGCAGCAAGCCGTTCATGATCGAAGGCCAGAACGACACCACCCAGCGCTGGGAGTTTCCGCAAGCGGGGCAGTGCTACCGTCAATTGCAGGCCGGGGTGCAGTTGGCCAACCGATCAGGTGCACTCAATGACATTGAGTTCTCGGAATTTGTGGTCAAAAGCCAGACGTTTTGTGATGCCGTGGGCGGCACGCCCGATTTTCCCGACATGCGCCAGGAAGTTGCCCGTGCCCGCGAGCTGGATCAGTTTGCCAGTGACCACGATGCCCAGCTGGGGTTTGTGCTGCGTGCGCGCCATGCCGCCTGGAGCCCCAGTTACATCCAGCAAATGGCTGCCAAATTAGGTTTTGTAGCGGGCTCCATGGCCGGGCGCATGGTGGTGCCGGCCAGCCAGGTGGGGTTGCCGCCGGTGCTCAGCCTGGGGTTTGAACCCCAAGCGGCCTTGGCCGATGACCCCACCCAATGCGCCTTGCGTGAGCTCACGCTGAGTCTGGATGTACCCCAGGTGGAGCGGGGTGAGCGCCCGTTTGCGCGCATGCGTGAAGCCGCCTTGTCCTTGGCGCGGGACATGGATGGCTTGGTCACGGATGACAATCAAGTGCCCTTGCCCGAGGCGGCCATGGATGTGATTGAGGCCGAGCTGGAACAGCTCTACACCACCCTGGAACAACATGAACTGGCGGCCGGTTCGGCCTTGGCACGGCGTCTTTTTTCCTGATTTTTTGGTCATGTCCACCCCCGATTTGTTTGCACCGCAACCCGACGTTGCCGCCCATGTGATGCGGCTGCGCCAAACCCTGCACAGCTGGGCACACCAGTATTACGTGCAGGACGCACCCAGCGTGCCCGATGCCGAATACGACCGCGTCTTTAAAGAGCTGCAGGCGCTGGAAGCCCGCCACCCCGAGCTGGTCACGCCCGACTCACCGACCCAGCGCGTGGGTGGCAAGCCACTGGCTGCTTTTGCCCAGGTGCGCCATGCCGTGCCCATGCTCAGCATCCGCACGGAGACCGACACCACTGCCAGCGGCGCTGAAGCCTTTGATGCCCGCATCCGCCGTGAGCTGGGGCTGACCGATGCTGACCTCGCCGTGGACTACGTGGCCGAGCCCAAGTTTGACGGCCTGGCCATGAACCTGCGCTACGAGCAGGGTGTGCTGGTGCAGGCCGCTACCCGGGGCGATGGCGAAACCGGTGAAGATGTCACGCAAAACATCCGCACCATTGGCCAGATTCCCCTGAAATTGCCCGCTGGTGTGCCGGCTGTGCTGGAGGTGCGTGGCGAGGTTTACATGCGCCGTGACGACTTTGAGGCCTTGAACGAACGCCAGCGCCAAAAGATCGCTGCCGGTGCCAAGGGCGAGAAAACCTTTGTCAACCCGCGCAATGCCGCAGCGGGTGCGGTGCGCCAGCTGGATCCGGCCATTGCCGCCCAGCGCCCCTTGAGCTTTTTTGCCTACGGGCTGGGCGAGATCACGTCCGCAGCGCAGGGCGGACCGCAATGGGCATCACACCTGGAGCTGCTGCAAACCTTAAAGTCTTGGGGTTTTCCGGTCTGCGCCCTTGTTAAACAAGCGCAAGGCGCTACTGAATTGGTAGCGTTTTATCAAGCCATTGGGCAGCAACGTGACGGCCTGGGGTACGACATTGACGGTGTGGTCTACAAGGTCAACTCCCTGGCGCTGCAGCGCCAGCTGGGTTTTGTCACGCGCGAGCCGCGCTGGGCCGTGGCGCACAAGTTTCCAGCGCAAGAGATGCTGACCACTGTGCTGGCCATTGACGTGCAGGTGGGGCGCACCGGCAAGCTCACCCCGGTAGCCAAACTCGCTCCCGTGTTTGTAGGTGGCGTGACGGTGACCAATGC
>JBGSRY010000225.1:0-8196 GCA_041737325.1 Rhodoferax sp.
AACGGCACGCGCGCCTTTGAAGACATCACCTACGTGCGGTTCGCGTTTGGTGGCACGCTGGGTGAACTGCAGCCAGGCCGCCAACTCGACACCTGCATTGTGCGCACCCTGTGGCTCAGCCCGGATGAGGTTCGTGCCAGTGCCGCACGCCATCGCAGCCCCTTGGTGCTGCAGTGCATGGAAGACTACCTGCGCGGCCAACGTTTTCCCATGTCACTGATTCACACCGATGCCAGCGTGGTGCAGCTGCAAGCCACTGCAGGTGTCCTGTGCGCATGAACCGCCCACCACAACACCACCGCGTGGTGGTTGGCTTGAGCGGTGGTGTCGATTCGGCCCTGACCGCCTGGCTACTCAAACGCCAGGGCCACGAGGTGGTCGGCATCTTCATGAAAAACTGGGAAGATGACGACGACAGCGAATTTTGCTCGTCGCGCCAGGACTTTCTGGACGCTGCCGCTGTGGCTGACGTGATTGGTATCGAAATCGAACACGTCAACTTTGCCGCCGATTACAAAGACCGCGTGTTTGCCGATTTTTTGCGTGAATACAGCGCCGGGCGCACGCCCAACCCCGACATTTTGTGCAACGCCGAGATCAAGTTCAAGGCCTTTCTGGACCACGCCATGCGTCTGGGCGCAGACAAAATTGCCACCGGCCATTACGCCCGGGTGCGCTGCATCAGCCCACAAGGCCAGTCGCTGGACGTGCACCAGGCGCAGTTGGGCGACGGTCGATTTGAATTGCTCAAAGGGCTGGACCCGGCCAAAGACCAAAGCTACTTTTTGCACCGGCTGAACCAGGCGCAATTGTCCAAAACGCTGTTCCCGGTGGGCGAGTTGCTGAAAACCGAGGTGCGGCGGCTGGCGCTGGAGATTGGCCTGCCCAACGCCAAAAAGAAAGACTCCACCGGCATCTGCTTCATTGGCGAGCGCCCGTTTCGCGACTTTCTGAACCGCTACCTGGCCAAAGCCCCCGGCCCGGTCAAGAACGACCGTGGCCAGACCATTGCCGAGCACGTGGGCCTGAGTTTTTACACCCTGGGCCAGCGCCAAGGCCTGGGCATTGGTGGCCTCAAAGCCAAAGGCGCGCAACGCGGTGGCGGCGACCACGCGCCCTGGTTTGTGGCGCGCAAGGATATGGCCAACAATACCTTGTGGGTGGTGCAGGGGCACGACCACCCGTGGCTGCAGTCGCTGCACTTGAGCGCAGGCCAGGCCAGTTGGGTGGCCGGTGTCGCGCCGCAGGGTGGTGCATACGCTGCCAAAACCCGTTATCGCCAAGCCGATGCGCCGTGCACCCTGATGGCATCGTCTGGCAGCGACTTCTCGCTTGACTTTGCCCAGCCCCAATGGGCCGTCACGCCGGGGCAGTCTGCCGTGCTGTATGACGGTGAGGTTTGTTTGGGGGGTGGGGTGATTGAGGGGAAAAGCTGAGTGGACTGCCCGAATTTTCCGAACGCACGCTGCCCGTTGATACCGCCGTGGCATTGCGCTGCGCCCGGCTGCATGTGCCCAACAAGCGGGGCGAGCGCGACGCACTCATTGCGGCAACTGCCCTGGTGCAGGGCATGACGGTGGTCACCCGCAACGTGGCTGACTTCACGCCCACGGGCGTGACCATTCTCAATCCTTGGTTGCCTGATGTTATACAAAAATAATAGCTACTAACCCTTATTCAATAAGGGCTAGAGGTCTATTTCTTATATAAAAACTTCACCCCATGCGCGCCAGCAGCGTCTCCATGTCTTTCAGCATGGCGCTCAAATTTTCCTTCTGCGCCGCATCAGGCTGCAAGTGCTCGTGCATCTCTTGCTCCATGAAGCACACCGTCATGCGCATGTAGGTGCTGTCCAGCGCCTTGCGCACGGCAGAGAACTGCTGCGCAATCTTCAGGCAGGGCTCGCCTTCTTCGATCATGCGCTGCACGCCGCGAATCTGCCCCTCGGCACGGCGCAGGCGGTTCAGTACATCGGCACGCGCAGCGTCATTGGTCAGCACGGTCATGGCAAGTCTTCCTTAGTGGCAGCCGATTTGGGTTTCTGGCACGCCCAGTTTTTTCAGGATGATGCCCAGTGGGCAAAAGTTGGTGAAACCCGATTGGAACAGATTGGCCCCGACAAATGCGGTAAACGCCAGCGCCCACTTGCTGACAAACAGCGGGCTGCCTTCCACCCCCAGCGCCAGTGAAAGCATCACAAACAAACCCGCAAAAACCATGATGTAACGTTGTACCGTCATTTGGAAACTCCTGTTTTAAAAAATTACTTGTTCAGCCGATTGATGCCCAGCAGACCCATGATGTATTTTTCATAGATCGGCTCGGACGTGCCTTTTTTCAACTTGCGCATGAAGTATTTCTCATACGCGATCTTGGCCAGGTGCACCCATTTGCCTTTTTTGAACCAGTTGACGTTGCGTGGCGGAATTTGCGGCAGCGCTACAAAGGCGGCCCCCGTGTCGCCCATGTCGGCCAGGCACACCGCATTCCAGGTACCTTTGGCCACAGCGGGTTTGCCCACCAGCTCATCGGCAATGTTGTGGCAAATGGCGCTCATCATGCTCTCGATCATGTAGCCGGTTTTGGGCGTACCGGTGGCCACCGGGGTCACTTCTACCGGCGGAATGGCCACGCACACGCCCGCCGAGAAGATGTTTTTGTAGGCCTTGCTGCGCTGGAACTCGTCAATCAGCACAAAGCCGCGTGGGTTGCACAGGTTGGGGACGGCAGCCACGGGTGGCACACCCTTGAAGGCGGGCAGCATCATGGCCATCTTGAAACCCACTTCATGTTCCTTGAGCACATTGCCCCGGTCATCGATTTCAGTGGTGAACAACTTGCCTTCTTCCACCTTGGTGGTTTTGGCGTTGGTGATCCACTTGATGTGGCGGTTGCGGAATTCAGACTCCAGCATCGACTTGCTGTCACCCACCCCGCCCAGCCCCAAGTGGCCAATATAGGGTTCGCTGGTCACATAAGTCATCGGCACTTTGCTGCGCAATTTGCGCTTGCGCAAATCAGCATCCACGATCATGGCAAATTCATACGCCGGGCCAAAGCAGCTCGCGCCGGGCATGGCGCCAATCACGATCGGGCCGGGGTTTTTGAGGAATTCTTCGTAGTGGGCAAAAAATTCCTGCGCATGGTCCACGTGGCAAATCGAATGCGTATGCCCGCCACCGCCGGACTTGACCGGGCCAGCACCGGGCACTTCGTCAAACGCCAGTTGCGGGCCGGTGGCGATGATGAGGTAGTCATAAGCCAGGGTTTGGCCGTCGATCAACGTGAGCTGGTTGGCCTCGGCATCAATTTTGGTCACTTCCTTGGCAATGAAACCAATCTTTTTGCGTTCCAGGTAGGGTGCAATCGGCAGCGTCACCGTGTCGCGGTCGCGCCAGCCCACAGCCAGCCAGGGGTTGCTGGGCACAAACTGAAAGTAGTCGGTCTTGTTGACCACCGTGATGCGATGCTCGGGCGGGAGCATCTCGCGCAATTCATACGCGGCGGGCATGCCGCCAATGCCTGCACCCATGATGACGATGTGAGCCATGTCTTTGTCTCCTGCAATGGTTAATAGTGAAAAGAACTTACCGAGGGGAAAGCGACGCGTCTTCGCACGTCTTGATACGTCGCCAATACAGCGCGTAATACAGCACCGGAATCACCACCAGCGTCAGCAGGGTGGACACCAGAATTCCGAAAATCAGTGAAATGGCCAGCCCGTTGAAGATCGGGTCGTCCAGAATGAAGAAGGCACCAATCATGGCGGCCAGCCCGGTCAGCGCAATCGGTTGCGCCCGCACCGCAGCAGAGCTGATCACCGCCTGCTTGAAGGCCACGCCTTGTGCCACTTGCAGCTCGATAAAGTCCACCAGCAAGATGGAATTGCGCACGATGATGCCCGCCAGCGCAATCATGCCGATCATGCTGGTGGCGGTAAATTGCGCGCCCAGCAGCGCGTGGCCGGGCATCACGCCGATGATGGTCAGTGGAATCGGTGCCATGATGATCAGCGGGGTCAAATAGCTCTTGAACTGCGCCACCACCAGCAGGTAAATCAGGATCAGCCCCACGCCGTAGGCCGCGCCCATGTCACGAAAGGTCTCGTAGGTGATCTGCCATTCGCCATCCCACTTGATGGCGTACTGCCGGTATGGGTCGGCGGGCTGCTTGATCCAGAATTCATCCAGCGCACCCGCGCCCGGCAACGCCGCCTGGGTGAGCTGGCTGCGAATGGCAAACAAGCCGTACAAGGGTGAATCGAGCTTGCCAGCCATGTCACCAAACACATAGCTCACGCCCTGCAGGTCTTTGGTGAACAGCGTCTTGTCGGTCACGCCCTGCTCCACCGTCACCAGTTCAGACAAGGGAACCATTTGGCCATTAGCCGCGCGCACGGGCAAAGCCAAAATGGCATCCAGCCCAACCTGTTCGCTCAGCGGCAATTGCAGGCGCACCGGCACGGGGTATTTGGACTGACCGTCGTGCAGGTAGGCCGCATCCACCCCCGACAACGCCATGGCCGCGGTCTGTGCCACCGTGGCCACCGCAATGCCCAACGACTCGGCGCGCTGGCGTCGCACCCGCAGGTAGGCGCGCGGGGCGTTGGCTTGCAGCGAGTTGTCCACACCCACAATGTCGGGCGTGTCCATGAAGGCTTTGGTGAGGCGCTGGGCCACCTGCTGGCGACCGGCTTCGTCCGGGCCATAGACCTCGGCCACCAGCGGCGACATCACGGGCGGGCCAGGTGGCACTTCCACCACCTTGATGCGGGCGTGATGCCGCTGCCCAATCTGCTCCAACGCCGGGCGCAGGCGCTGCGCAATGACGTGGCTTTTTTCGCTGCGGTGGTGCTTGTCGACCAGGTTCACTTGCAGGTCGCCCTGCTCGGAATCGGCACGCAAATAATATTGCCGCACCAGCCCGTTGAAGGTGATCGGCGAAGCCGTGCCGGCGTAGGCCTGCAGGTGCGTCACCTCGGGCTGCTGCGCCAAAAATGCGCCCAGGTCGTGCAAGGCAGCCGCCGTGCTTTCCAGCGGTGTGCCAGCAGGCATTTCCACCACCACCTGGAATTCACTCTTGTTGTCAAACGGCAGCATCTTCAGCACCACCCACTGCACCAGCGTCAGGCCCACCGACAGCATCAGCGCCACCAGAATCCCCAGCAGCAGCAGCCAGCGCTTGCGTGCGCTTTCCAGAAAAGGCGTGAGCACCCGGGTAAACAGCGCGGGCAGTCGGGCAGCCAGACCCGTGGGCTGCGCCACCACCGCCCCATGCTTGTGCTGGCGCATGACTTTGAGCGCCAGCCAGGGGGTCACCGTGAACGCAATGGCCAGGGAGATGGCCATACCCAAGCTGGAGTTGATTGGGATCGGGCTCATATAAGGCCCCATCAAGCCGCTGACAAACGCCATGGGCAGCAGCGCCGCAATCACCGTCAGGGTGGCCAAAATGGTCGGGCCACCGACCTCATCCACCGCAGCTGGAATCACCTGGCGCAGGCTCTGGTCGGGTTTGAGCTGCTGATGCCGGTGGATGTTTTCCACCACCACAATGGCATCGTCCACCAGAATGCCAATGGAAAAGATCAGCGCAAACAGCGACACTCGGTTCAGCGTGAAGCCCCAGGCCCAAGAGGCAAACAGCGTGGCGGTCAGCGTCAAGATCACCGCCGTGCCGACGATGATGGCCTCGCGCCGCCCCAGCGCCAGCCCCACCAGCAAGATCACCGAGCCGGTGGCAAACGCCAACTTTTGAATCAACTTGTTGGCTTTTTCGGCCGCTGTCTCGCCATAGTCACGCGTCACCGTGGCTTCAATGCCAGCCGGAATCACCGTGTTGCGCAGCGCCAGCAGGCGCTCACGCGCGGCCTTGGAGACATCCACCGCGTTGGTGCCGGGCTTTTTGGTCAAGGTGATCGTCACCGCTGGGTAAACAGCGCCGGCCGGGGCTTTGAATGCTATTGTTTTAGTAGCTTCTTGCCCAGTATTATCAGCGGCTCCAGGGGTAAACCATACATAATGTGCAGGCAACTGGGCGGCGCTTTCAATGCGCGCCACTTCACGCAGGTACACCGGTGCACCATGGCTCACCCCAACCACCAGGTCGGCCACATCGTCGGCGTTGCGCAAAAACTCACCGGTTTCCACGGTCAACTTTTGCGGTGTGGCCGCGCTGGCATCCAGCACCGTGCCTGCGGGCATGCTGACGTTGGCCCCGGCCAGCATCTGTTTGAGCTGCAACACATCCACGCCCCGCTCGCGCAGGCGTGCGGGTTCCAGCCAGACGTGCACCGCGCGACCCGGCCCACCCAGGGTCTGGACTTCACGTGCGCCGGGCACGCGCTTGAGTTCAGCCTCTACGGTATGCGCCACGCGCTCCAGCTCGGCCGCTGGTTGTGCATCGTGGCTGTACAAGGTAACCGCCAGCACCGGCACGTCATCAATGCCCTTGGGTTTGACAATCGGGGGCAACGTGCCCAGGTCGCGCGGCAACCAGTCCTGGTTGGCGTTGAGCACGTCGTACAGGCGCACCAGCGCCTCGGTGCGCGGCACGCCCACCTTGAACTGCACCGTCAGCACCGCCAGCCCTGGACGCGCCACCGAATAGGTGTGCTCGATGTCGGCAATCTGGCTCAGCACCTGCTCGGCCGGGCGCGCCACCATGTTTTGCACGTCGGCACTGCTGGCCCCGGGGAACGGAATCAGCACATTGGCCATGGTGACGTTGATCTGCGGTTCTTCTTCGCGCGGGGTCACCAGCACGGCAAACAGCCCCAGCAGCAGCGCCACCAAGGCCAGCAGCGGCGTGATGGCGTTGAGCTTGAAAGATTTGGCCAGTCGGCCCGAAATACCCAGCGGGGTGTGCGTTGACATGCTCACCTCACTGCGCCGTGGCGGTACTGGCCGCCTGCGCCCCTGTCAGCCCGGCCTTGACCGGATCAACGGCCACGCGGTCACCCGGCATCAGCCCGGCCAGCACCTCCACACCCTGGGTGCCATGGTCAGCGCCCAGGCGCACGGCCTTCAGCGCAAAACCCTTGTCAGCGGCCACATACACGGCAGTCAGTTCACCGCGCCGCAGGATGGCAGCGGCCGGAACCACCAGGCGTTGCGCCTGGCCAGCGGCAAAGCGCACCCGCACCTGCTGGCCCACCGTGACCAAAGGGGTGGCAGCGGCTGGCAAATCAAGCCGCCATTCGATCGTTTGCGAAACCGGGTCAGCCCCCGGCAAAGCCCGTGTGCTGCTGGGGCGTACCCACTGCAGCGCACCATCGGCTGCGGGTAACTGCACCTCTACCTGCGTCGATCCGGTTAAGGCTTTGGCACGCGACACCGGTACTTGCACCACGGCGCGCAGGGGCGCGGGGGCATACAGGGTCAGCAACGGCGTGCCCGGCATGGCCAGCGTGCCCACCTCGACTTGCGTCTGCAACACCAGCGCATCAAACGGTGCCGTCACGCGGGTGAAGGTTTGCGACAAACCAGCCTGCCTGCCACCGGCGCTGGCCTGATCGCGCGCGGCCTGCGTGGCTTTGAGCTGGGCTTGCGCCGTGTCCAGCGCCGCAGCGCTGATAAAACCTTGCGAGCGCAAATCCTGGGTGCGCTTGAAGTTGGCCTGGGCGTTTTGCAACTCGGCATTGGCCTGCGCTACTTGCGCCTGGCTGCGCTGCACACCGCTTTGCGCCTCGCGGTCGTCAATGCTGGCCAGCAATTGGCCGGCACGCACCTTGTCGCCGGCTTTGACCAGCAACGCCGTCACCCGCCCGGGCACCTGGGCGGAAAGCGTGCTTTGCTTGACCGCTTGCACCACACCGTCCAGCTCAAACCCATGGCCCACCGCCTGCGCCTGCACGGCAACCACCGCGACCGCAGGGCCGAACTGGGCCTGGGCCTGTGGCAACGCGGCGCTCAGCGCAATGGCAAACAGCCACGGCCAGCGCTGGGGCATCAGGGCTTGGGCAACGTACAACAGATGGGGTGCAGACATGGGAACTCCTGAAATATACCCATGGGAGTATATTGGAATTCAGGTTCAGCGTGCAAGCAGGCAAAAAAAACCCCGCACTTGCGGGGTTTTGGGGTTTTTATCAACGTTTTACAAAAACGTGTCGTTTAAAAAGGAATGTCATCGTCCATGTCATCAAAGCCACTGGCGGGCCGGGCAGCAGGTGCGGACGCTGCCGGCATGGCCTGG
>JBGSRY010000263.1:0-2356 GCA_041737325.1 Rhodoferax sp.
TCCCTGCAGGCTCGCATCCCAGGCGCTGGGTTGGTTGTTGTACATCTGGTGCAAAAAATCAGGCAAATCGGGGCCGCGCAACAGGGCTTCGACTTCGCTCGCAAGTGCTATTGTTTGTGTAGCTGTCCAGGCAGGTAATACACCGGCGTGAACCATTAAATAGGGATGACTTTGGTGTTCAATCAAGAGCGCCATGCGCTGCTGGCGCAGCCACGCCAGCATGGCCTCGCGGTCCGGGGCCTGCAGCACGGCCGCCAGGGTGTCTTTTCGGCTGGGTTTGCGGGCTCCGACGGCGGCGGCCAGCAGGTGCAGGTCGTGGTTACCCAGCAGGCATTGAGCCGATGCGCCATAGCCCATCAAGCGACGCAACACAGCCGCAGAATCCGGCCCACGGTTCACCAGATCGCCCAACAGGTAGAGGGTGTCGCGGCTGGGTGAGAATGAAATTTTGGTCAATAAACGTTGTAAAGCGCTGTCGCAGCCCTGCACGTCGCCAATCAAGTAAAGTGCCATGGTGTTGATTGTCTGATGAGATCTATGGAATTTTTACTGATTGTCTTTCTGACTCTGTTAAACGGTGTGTTCGCCATGTCCGAGTTGGCGTTGGCGGCCAGCCGCAAGTCACGCCTGAACAGCATGGCCGAAGAGGGTGACAAAGGCGCGCAAGCGGCCTTGACACTGCTGGACAACCCGAACCAGTTTTTGTCCACGGTGCAGGTCGGCATCACCTCCATCGGGGTACTCAACGGCATTGTGGGCGAGGCCGCTTTCAGCGCCGGTTTGGCGACTTTTTTGCAGACCTTTGGCATGGCAGAAAAAGCTGCGGCCATCACGGCCACCGCGTTGGTGGTGACGCTGATCACGTTCACCACCATCATCTTCGGTGAACTGGTACCCAAACGCATCGGGCAGTTGTACCCCGAAAGGGTCTCCAGGGTGGTCGCCAGGCCGATGCTGTGGTTGGCCAAAGCCGCTGGCCCGTTTGTCAAGTTGCTGTCGGGCTCCACGGCTGGGATGCTGAAATTGTTGCGCATTGACACCAGCGCGGCACGCACCATGACCGAAGAAGAAATCACCGCCAGTCTGGAAGAGGGGGTGGACGCGGGGGTGATCGAGGCGCATGAGCACCAAATGGTGCAAAACGTGTTTGGCCTGGATGACCGGCCGCTGACTTCGCTGATGGTGCCGCGCGCTGAGGTGGACTGGCTCGATGCCAGCACCACGGTGGCGCAGGGTTTGCAGCAAGTGGCGGCCAACGGGGCGCTGCGGGCGCATTCCTGGTATCCGGTGTGCCGGGGGTCGCTGGACGATGTGGTGGGCAAAATCAGTTTGGCGCACATGCTGGAGCTGGGTGCCGGTGCCAGCGGCCCGTTGCAAGACTTTGCCAGTGCGGCGGTGTTTGTGCCCGAAACCCTCAGTGGCATGGCGCTGCTGGAGCAGTTTCGTGCCAAAGTGGGCCGCCTGGTTTTGGTGGTGGATGAATACGGGGTGGTGCAAGGCTTGTTGACCCCACATGACCTGCTGGAAGCCATCACGGGCGAGTTGCAAACCAGCGCCAAAACCGAGGCCTGGGCGGTGGCGCGTGACGATGGCAGCTGGCTGCTGGACGGCATGATGCCGGTGAGTGAACTCAAGGCTCGGCTGGACCTGGATGCGTTGCCGCAGGAGGAGCGTGGACGCTACAACACCCTGGCCGGGTTGCTGATGGCCATCAGTGGTCATCTGCCCAAAACGGGCGACAAAATCAACTGCGAAGGTTGGTGCTTTGAGGTGGTTGACCTGGATGGCAAACGCATTGACAAGGTGCTGGCCTGTGCCTTATCAAGCCCGCCCGCTGAGGCGGTAGGCCAGTAGCCCCAAGCCTTCATGCAAGGCGGTCTTCCACTTTTTGACCCCCGCATCCATGCTGTACTGTGTCCAGGGCGTGTGCTGCCCAGCGCGAAAATCAACCGGATAGGCGGTCACGTTCCAGCCTGCCGCCCGAAAGCTGGCCATGGCGCGTGGCATGTGCCAGGCCGAAGTCACCAGCAGCCAGGGCTGGGTTGCATCCACCCCGGCCAAGGCCTTGCTCAGGACCGCGTTCTCATAGGTGGTGCGTGAGGCCGATTCCAGCAGCAATTGGCTTGGTTGCAGCCCTTGGGCGATGAAAAAACGCCGGGCGCGTTCAGCCTCAGACAGGTGGCTGCCCCACAGATCACCTTCACCGCCGCTGAACAGCAGCCGCAGGTCGGGTTGTTGGCGCAGCAGCGGCAACACCTCGGTCATGCGCTCGGCCGCTTCATTCAGGGCGCTTTGCCCCGGTGTACTCCAAACGTAGGCGGATTCCAGTGCACCGCCCAGCACCACCACCCCGGCA
>JBGSRY010000272.1:0-3121 GCA_041737325.1 Rhodoferax sp.
CCACGTGGCGGCAGGTGAGCCTGCGTGAACTGGACGCGCTGTTTCTGCGTGGAAAGTAATAAAAAACGCCTCTGGCCCTTATATTTACTGCTTTTGAAGCTATAAATTTTGATACACCCACTGCAACACCTGTTTCACCACCCCGCGGCGCGGCAGCGCCTGCAAAGCGAGATGCGCGGGCTGTGGCATCTGGCCTGGCCGATTCTGGTTGGGCAACTGGCCACGGTGGGCATGGCGGTGGTGGATGTGGCCATGGCCGGGCACGCCTCGGCACCAGACCTGGCCGGCGTATCGCTGGGGGTGTCGATCTGGAACATGTTGATCATCACCCTGATGGGCGTGCTGATGTCCATCAACCCGGTGGTGGCGCACCAGGTGGGAGCGGGGGAACTCACTGCCGTGCCGCATGTGGTGCGCCAGGCCTTGTGGAAAGCGCTGGGCGTGGGCGTGCTGGCACTGCTGCTGGCCAACTGGGCAGCGCTGCTGTTTGCGCACATGCAGCTGGAGCCTTACGTGCGCGACCTGGCCACTGATTTTGTGCAAGTGACCAGTCTGGCTCTGCCCCTGTTTGCCCTGTACCGGGTGCTGTACGGCTACAGCACCAGCATCAACCAGACCAAGCCGCTGATGGTGATTGCGCTGCTGTCGCTGGGTCTGAACTTCGTCGTCAACAGCCTGCTGGTGTTTGGCACGCTGGGCTTTCCCCGCCTGGGCGGCCTGGGGTGCGCCTGGGCCACGGTGGCCACTGTCGGTTTCAATTTGCTGGCGCTGGTGTGGTGGATGCACCGTGCTGCGCCCTACCGCGCCACCTGGCCACTAGGCCACTTTGAGCGGCCACATTGGCCGCAAATCAAAAGTCTGCTCAAGCTGGGTTTACCCATTGGCATCACGTACTTTGCCGAGACCAGCGCGTTCAGCCTGATTGCCCTGTTGATTGCCGAGTTTGGCAGCACGCAGGTGGCGGCACACCAGATTGCGCTTAACTTCACCTCACTGGTGTTCATGGTGCCGCTCAGCTTGGGGCTGGCACTGCTGACGCGCGTGGGCCACTCACTGGGCGCGGGCGACGCGGTGCTGGCACGTTACCAGTCGTGGGTCGGCGTTGGCCTGGGGCTCGGCTTTGCCAGCTTGTCGGCCACACTGATCGCGCTGTTTGCCAGCACCATCGCCTGGGCCTACACCCGTGACCCGGCCGTGCTGGCACTGACCGCACAGTTGCTGCTGCTGGCGGCGGTGTTTCAGCTCTCGGATGCCACACAAGTCATCACCAGTTGCGCCATTCGGGGCTACAAGGTCACGCGCGCGCCGATGGCGGTGCACCTGACCGCGTTTTGGGGCTTTGCCCTGCCGCTGGGTTATGTGCTGGGCCTGGCCCCCAGCTGGGCCCCGATCAAACCGGCACAACCGATGGGGGCGGCAGGTTTCTGGATCGCCTTGATTGTGGGCCTGACCATTGCCGCGCTGGGGCTGGTGGTGCTGCTCAGGCGCGTGGCACGCGCGCGCCTGCCAGGCTGAAAAGCCGGCTCAGTGCAGCGGCACGCCGGTTTTGCTTTGCAGCTCGTCAAATGTCACGCCAGGGGCCATTTCCACCACCTTGATGCCATGCGGGGTGATGTCGAGCACGGCCAGGTCGGTGATGATGCGGTCCACCACGCCCACGCCGGTCAGTGGCAGGGTGCAGGCGGGCAAAATTTTCAGGTCAATGGTGCCATCTTTCTTTTTGGCCACGTGTTCCATCAGCACCACCACGTTTTTCACGCCGCCGACCAAGTCCATCGCCCCGCCCATGCCCTTGACCATCTTGCCCGGAATCATCCAGTTGGCCAGGTCGCCACTGGCGCTGACCTGCATCGCCCCCAGAATGCTCAGGTTGATTTTGCCGCCACGAATCATGGCAAAGCTGTCGTGGCTGCCAAAAATGCTGGAGCCAGGGATGGTGGTCACGGTTTGCTTGCCCGCGTTGATCAGGTCGGCATCAACCTCGTCCTCGGTCGGAAACGGGCCAATGCCCAGCATGCCGTTTTCGCTCTGCAACCAGACTTCAATGTCCGGGCGCACAAAGTTGGCCACCAGCGTGGGCAAGCCAATGCCCAGGTTGACGTAGTAACCATCTTGCAATTCGCGTGCCGCCAAGGCAGCCATTTCATCGTGTGTCCAAGCCATGATCAAACTCCTAATTAATGTGTTGGGGACAGCGCGGGTTTGCGTTGCGCCACCGCCATCTGTCCCGCCAGGTTTCAACGGACGGTACGTTTTTCAATGCGTTTTTCAGGCGTGGCATTGAGCACCAACCGGTGCACGTAGATGCCGGGCAGGTGCACGCTGTCGGGGTCAAAGGTACCGGTTTCGACAATTTCCTCGACCTCCACCACCGTGATCTTGCCGGCCATGGCCACCGCCGGATTGAAGTTGCGCGCGGTGCGGCGAAACAGCAGGTTGCCGCTTTTGTCAGCCTTCCAGGCTTTGACCAGCGACACCTCGGGCATCAGGGCTTGTTCAAGCAGGTAGGTTTTGCCATCAAAGACCCGTGTTTCCTTGCCTTCAGCCACCAGCGTGCCGACCCCGGTACGCACATAAAACGCCGGAATGCCCGCGCCACCCGCGCGCAATTTTTCGGCCAGCGTGCCTTGAGGCGTGAACTCAAGTTCCAGTTCACCGGCTAAAAATTGGCGCTCAAATTCTTTGTTTTCGCCCACGTAGCTGGAGATCATTTTTTTGATCTGCCGGGTATCGAGCAGCTTGCCCAGGCCAAAACCATCCACACCGGCGTTGTTGCTGATCACGGTCAGGTTTTTGACACCCGTGTCACGCAGGGCATCAATCAAGGCTTCGGGAATACCGCACAAACCAAAGCCGCCAACCGCCAGCAATTGACCGTCTTTGACAATGCCGTGCAACGCTGCCGCCGCATCAGGGTAAATTTTGTTCACGCCATATTCTCCTGGTAAAAAATACAAACAAAGGCTAGAGCACGTACGATACTACTTAACTGCATACGTAGTTTTTCGTAGCGCGTAAACCCTGATATCAACCGGCACCCATGGACATTGATTACCGTCTGGCGTTCGAGCTGGCCCCCGTGGGCCTGGCCCTGTCGCGCAACCGCACCATGGTGGACTGC
>JBGSRY010000291.1:0-2251 GCA_041737325.1 Rhodoferax sp.
GGGCACGGCCAGGCCGCTGGGACGCTGATCCATCAAGGGAATCACGCGGTGGGGGGTAGGGTCGGTCATGGCGGTTATGCAGATGTTTGCCTAAGTGTGGGTTGATTTTGGCATGAGATGCCTTGGCTAACCTGGCATGGGACGCATGAAAAAAAACGGGCTTAAAGCCCGTTTGTTTGGAGTCGGCCAAATTTACTTCTTGGCTTCCATGAGTTTTTTGCATTCCTCAAGCATTTTTTTGTCAGCTGTCTTGGGGTCAAGTTTTTTGCAGGCGGCCACTTTTTCTTCCATGGCCTTCGGGTCTTTCATGGCACCGCCATGCGAGGCAGCAAAAGAGACCGTAGCGAACGCAGCTAAAACCAAAGCAGACAATAATTTCGTCATAGTCAATCTCCGTAAACAAATGAGTCAGCACGCCCAAATCAGACGCGTCGGCAATATATACCAGTCATGTCACTTTTTTTGTCCACCGTTGGCAAGCTATTTCAAGTTGTAAGGTTGTTGATGATCGGCCTCGCCCTGTGCGCTGGGGTGCTCCAGGCCGCGCCGCGCACGCCGGTGGCCGACGGTGAAGTACTGGAGCATTTACCCATGCGCCCCGGCGACAGCACGGCGCGAGAGCTGGGTCGCTTGCGCGCCGAGTTGGCAGCCGATCCCGTCAGACCTGAGGCTGCCGCAGAGTTGGCGCAACGCTATTTTGATTTGGCCATGGCACGAGGTGACCCGCGTTATGTGGGCTATGCCGACGCGGTTCTGGCCACGTTTGAGCCGCACATGACCGCCGACCTGCTGTTGGTGCGCGGTCAGCTCAGGCAGTACCGCCACCAGTTTGCCGGAGCTTTGGCAGACTTTGCCGAGGCCTTGAAGCTAAATCCTGCTCTAGCCCAGGTATATGCTTGGCGAGGCGCTATATTTTTAGTAGAGGCCAACTACCCACAGGTTCAACAGAGCTGCACCGCGCTGAGCAATTTGGACCGTACCGGGTTAGCTGGTGCTTGCCAAGGTTTGTTGCAAGCCTATACCGGGCAACTGCAAGTGGCGCAGTCCACCTTGCAGCAAGCGCTGCAAGCCAGCCCCTACCCAGAGAGCCAGCTCTGGCTGCTGACACGCCTGGGTGAGGTGGCCCACTGGCGTGGCCAAAGCAGCCAGGCGCAGGCGTATTTCAAGGCCGCGTTGGCGTTGGGGTTGGACGACGGCTACCTGCTGGCTGCCTGGAGCGACTTTTTGCTGGATACCGATCGCCCAGCTGAGGTGGTGAAGCTTCTGGCCAGCTGGGAGGCATCAGATGGTTTGCTGTTGCGCCTGGCTGAGGCAGAAACTGCGCTCAATTTGCCGGCTGCTGCCAAACACGTGCAGGCGATTGCCGACCGCTTTGCCGCCGCCCGGCTGCGTGGTGACGTGACACACCGTGCCGAAGAAGCCCGTTTTGAGTTGCGCTTGCGTGGCAAACCCGAGGTGTCTTTGGCGCTGGCCCAAGCCAACTACCAAGTGCAGCGCGAGCCGCGTGATGCACGGGTGCTGCTTGAAGCTGCTGTGGCGGCGCGCCAACCCGCCCGCGCCCAACCCGCGTTGGACTGGCTGCGCAGCAGCGGTTTTGAAGACGCGTATTTGCAGTCTTTGGCCAAAGCCTTGGTAGGGCGCGCGTCATGATGCCGTGCTTTAGCAAGGGCTTGGTGCAGGTGCTGCTTTTTTTGCTGGCGGGTCTGGGTCTGGGGCAGAGTGCCTGGGCGCACAAGGCCAGCGACAGTTATTTGGTGTTGGCCGTACAAGGCCAGCGTGTCAGTGGGCAGTGGGACATTGCGCTGCGCGACATTGACTTTGCCATCGGCCTGGACAGCAATGGCGACGGCAACATCACCTGGGGTGAGCTGCGCGCACGTCAAACTCCCGTGTCCGCCTGGGCGCTGGGGCACTTGAACCTGCAGCGCGGCGGCGCGTGTGCGCTGCATATCAATCAGCTGCAAGTGGACGAACACACCGATGGTGCTTACGCCGTATTGCAGCTGGCGGGTCTTTGCCCTGCAGCGGCGGCTGACCTGAGCGTGGATTACCGTTTGTTGTTTGATCTGGATGCCCTGCACCGTGGCTTGCTGAAACTCACGCTGGACGGCAGCACGCAAACAGCGGTGTTAGCCCCCGATCGTGCGCGGCAGGTGTTTCACGCGCAGGGTGGTTCGCGGCTGGCGCAATTTGGCCAATACCTGGTGGAGGGCATTTGGCACATCTGGATTGGCTTTGACCATATTTTGTT
>JBGSRY010000295.1:0-2254 GCA_041737325.1 Rhodoferax sp.
ACGTGGCGACGGGCGCACCCAGCACTTGCTGGCGCTGCTGCGTCGGCGCAGCCCGGTGCAGCACCTGGTGTATGGCTCCACCAGCGGCGTGTATGGCGATTGCCAGGGCGATATTGCTATTGAAACAAGAGCTGTTAACGCAGGCACAGCAAGGGCGCAAAGGCGAATTGATGCTGAACAGCGGGTGCGACACTTTGGCCGTGCCACGGGCGTGGGCGTGCATGTGCTGCGCATTCCCGGCATCTACGCGCCAGATCGTGTGGGTGGCACGCCGCGTGAGCGCCTGATCAAGGGCACACCGGTGTTGCAGGCTCAGGACGATGTGTTCACCAACCACATCCATGCCGACGATCTGGCACGTGCCTGTGTGGCGGCGTTGTGGCGCGGTCAGCCTGGGCGGGTGTACAACGTCAACGACGACTCGGTGCTCAAAATGGGCGACTATTTTGATGTGGCGGCAGACCTGTATGGCTTGCCGCGGCCAGCCCGGATTGCACGTGATGGGGCCCAAAACCAGTTGCCGTTGATGTTGCTGAGCTTCATGAGCGAGTCGCGCCGCATGGACAACACGCGCCTGAAAAAAGAATTGCGGCTGGTGTTGCGCTACCCCACGGTGGCGCAGGGATTGCGGGCCGGGTGAACACGTTGGACAACAAAAAAGGCCGGACGTTGTTGGAACGTGTCGGCCTGCTTGCATGCGTTGTCTGGTGCCCGGGGCCGGAATCGAACCGGCACGCCTTGCGGCGGGGGATTTTGAGTCCCCTGCGTCTACCAATTTCACCACCCGGGCAACGCTTTGAGGCCCGAATTATGGCACAGTGCAGGCTATGAAATATCCAACCATTGAAGATTTGATCGGCAACACCCCGCTGGTGCGTTTGCAGCGCATTGGTGCAGACCCCCAGCACCCGCATGGCAATGTGATTCTGGGCAAGCTCGAGGGCAACAACCCGGCCGGTTCGGTGAAAGACCGTGCCGCCATGTCGATGATCAACCGGGCGCAAGAGCGTGGCGACATCCAGCCCGGCGACACCCTGATCGAGGCCACCTCGGGCAACACCGGCATTGCGCTGGCCATGGCCGCGGCCATCAAGGGCTACCACATGATGCTGATCATGCCTGAAGACCTGTCGATTGAGCGGGCGCAAACCATGAAGGCGTTTGGTGCCGAGCTGATCTTGACCCCCAAAAGCGGCGGCATGGAATACTCGCGCGACCTGGCTGACCAGATGGCGCGCGAGGGCAAGGGCTTTGTGCTGGACCAGTTTTCCAACGCTGACAACCCGCGCATTCACGTCGAAACCACCGGGCCCGAGATTTGGGCCGACACCAAAGGCAAGGTCACCCATTTTGTCAGTGCCATGGGCACCACCGGTACCATCACCGGCGTGTCGCAGTACCTCAAAAAGAAAAATCCGGCTATCAAAATCATTGGCGTGCAGCCCACCGAGGGCTCGCGCATACCGGGCATCCGCAAGTGGCCTGAGGCTTATTTGCCAAAAATTTATGACCCGTCGCACATTGACGCGTTGATGTACGTGAGCCAGGAAGATGCCGAGGACATGTGCCGCAGACTGGCACGCGAAGAAGGTATTTTTGCCGGTATTTCAGCTGCCGGTGCATGTTGGGTGGCACAGCAAATTGCCAAACGCGAAAAGCATGCGACGATCGTGTTCATCGTCTGCGACCGGGGCGACCGTTACCTGTCCACAGGGGTCTTTCCGGCCTGAACCCCTGCTTTCATCTTCTATCAGGAATGCCATGCAAATTGACAAAGAAATCGACACCAGCGGCCTGAACTGTCCGCTGCCCATTTTGAAAGCCAAAAAGGCCCTGGCTGAATTGAACAGCGGCCAGACGCTGAAAGTGATCGCCACCGACAAGGGCTCGTTGCGCGACTTTCAGGCCTTTGCCAAACAAACCGGCAACGAGTTGCTGGACCAGCAAACGGTGGGCACAGACTTTATTCACGTGCTGCGCCGCCGCTAACCCCCGCGTGCTCAGCCCAACCGTGCCAACTGGTCTTTGACCTTGGCCATGGTGGCTTCAAAGTCGGCCAGGCGCTTGCGTTCTTGCTCAATCACCGCCGCTGGCGCGCGCGCCACAAACGATTCGTTGCCCAGCTTGCTGTTGGCTTTGACGATTTCACCTTCCAGACGCGCCAATTCCTTGGCCAAGCGCGCTTTTTCGGCGGCCACGTCAATTTCCATGAACAGGCACACACGCGCCTCACCCACCACCGCCACCGGTGCGG
>JBGSRY010000298.1:0-1588 GCA_041737325.1 Rhodoferax sp.
ACCCCCACGCCACCGCGCTCAGCCCAAGAGCTGCTGACGTTTGCGACCCAGCATCCGGGACGGGTGAGCTATCCCAAGCCTCCTGATTTCCATGGCACCACCTTCATCAAACAACTGCTGTTGGAGCTCACCCCCGACCCCGCCGCCTTGCAGCAACCCGTGACCGCCACCGCCTTTGCCCGGGTCACGCCGCCGCTGTGGGCCTATCTGGATGCGTTGCACCCCAAGCTGTGGCGCAACGGCACAACCTTTGCCAAGAGTGCAGCCGAGATGCACCGCATGCTGGGTGACGGCGAACTCCAGCTGTCCATCACCTTCAACCCCAACGAGGGGGCCAACCTGATCGCCAGCAAGCAGCTGCCTGCCACCGCCTACAGCTTTGGCTGGACCGGCGGCACCATCGGCAATGTGCACTTTGTGGCGATTCCGGTCAACGCACGGGCTAAAGCCGCCGCGCAAGTGTTTGCCAATTTTTTGCTCTCGCCGCAGGCACAAACCCGCAAGGCCGATATCGGCGTGTGGGGTGATGGCTCGGTGCTTGAGCGCAGCAAACTGCCCGCAGCGTCCCAAGCCTTGATGCGCAACACCGCACCTGGTGCGCTGGCAGAAGCGGTGCCCACACTGCCGGAGCCGCACGCCAGCTGGGTTGAAGCGCTGGAGGCTGAGTGGCTCAAGCGCTACGGCGCACGTTGAGGTGATGGGCCAGCGCAGTAAGTTTTCAAAATTAGCGGTCACCCGCAGCATGCGTTGGCTATCCAACTCCGCGAATGTCCCCCGGTTTGGACTTTGCCCAAACCTCCTCCTTGATTTCGCTACGTTGGACAGCCAGCGCATGCTGCTGGCGGTTGTGCCGGTGCTGCTGATTTTTGGGCCGCTGGTGCCAGGGCTTTATTGGGCTTTGATGCCTGCCCTGGATCATGCGGTTTGGCTCGGTTTGTGGCAAGACGCGCAGTGGCCGCAGGCCTTGCGTGCAACCGTTGTGTCCAGCCTGCTGTCCACGTTGCTGGCCAGTGGCATCGCCGCGGCCCTGGCCATGCTGCACTACCCGGGGCCGGTGTGGCGGCAAGTGCAGCGCCGTTTGCCGTTTTTGTTGTCCATGCCGCACGCTGCATTTGCTGTAGGCATGTTTTTTTTGATAGCACCATCGGGTTGGATTGCAAGGGCTATAGCCTATTTTTTTCAATGGAATAGCCCGCCCGACTGGGTCACGGTGCAAGACCCCTATGGCTTGAGTCTGGCGCTGGCGCTGGCCATCAAGGAGAGCTGGTTTTTGCTCTGGGTGCTGGCGGCGCTGCTGGGTGAGCAAAGCGTGTCGCGGCAGATGGTGATGGCACGCACGCTGGGCTATGGCCGCCTGCAAACCTGGCGGCTGATCTTGTGGCCGCAGTTGTTGCCGCGGCTGGCCTGGCCGTTGCTGGCGGTGTTTGCCTACAGCCTGTCGGTGGTCGACATGGCGATCATTTTGGGCCCGGGCACGCCACCCACACTGGCGGTGTTGGTGTGGCGCTGGTTGACCGATCCAGACCCGGCGTTTCAGGCCCGTGGCAGCGCTGCGGCAGGGGTTTTGTTGCTGCTGCTGTGGCTGGGT
>JBGSRY010000321.1:0-3753 GCA_041737325.1 Rhodoferax sp.
GACGGCAAACGGTCTGAACCTGGGCGCGCTGCTGGGCTTTGCGCTGATCATGGGCTTTGGCGGTGCGATCATCTCGTTGCTGATCAGCAAACCCATGGCCAAATGGACATCCGGGGTGCGCCTGATCAACCAGCCTGCCAACACCGACGAGGCCTGGATTGTGGAAACCGTGCGCAAACTCTCTGAGCGCGCCGGCATCGGCATGCCCGAAGTCGGTATTTTTGAAGGCGCGCCCAACGCCTTTGCCACCGGTGCGTTCAAAAACTCGGCGCTGGTGGCCGTCAGCACGGGCCTGCTACAAGGCATGACACACGAAGAAATTGAGGCCGTCATTGGCCATGAAATTGCCCACGTGGCCAATGGCGACATGGTCACCATGACCCTGATCCAGGGCGTGATGAACACCTTTGTGGTGTTTTTGAGTCGTGTCATTGGCTACGCCGTGGACAGCTTTCTGCGCAAGGGCGACAGCGAAAACTCCGGCCCCGGCATTGGCTACATGGTCACCACCTTGGTGCTCGACATCGTGCTGGGCTTTGCGGCGGCGATTGTGGTGGCCTGGTTCAGCCGCCAGCGCGAGTTCCGGGCTGATGCCGGCTCGGCCCAATTGCTGGGGCGTAAACAACCCATGATCAATGCCCTGGCACGCCTGGGCGGCATGCAGCCCGGTGAGTTGCCCAAGAGCGTGGCCGCGTTCGGCATTGCCGGTGGCATGGGCGCGCTGTTTTCAACCCACCCGCCGCTAGAAGACCGCATTGCAGCGCTGCAAAACAGCCAGGGTTGATTCAAATTCAATAGCACCATCATGTTTAAATATAAGGGCTAGAAGCCTAATTTAGCAATAAAAGCCAGAGACTGCGCTGCATCAAAGACGCTGCAAATTGATCGCTGCAAGGGCCGTCAATGCGTCCCCCAAACTGCGCTGAGTGTGTAAACTGCCCAACTTGTTCACTGGACACACACTCGCGCCCATGAGCCCGCCACCGTCCGACACAGATTCCCATCAACCCGAGCGCAGCGCGAGTCGGCTGGTGTGGGTGTATGTGGCTTTTGCCAGTCTCTGGATTGCTTTTTCAGACCGCCTGACGGTCTGGTTTTTTCCTGATCCGGTTCAGTTTTCCCGCATCAGCACCCTCAAAGGCTGGTTGTTTGTGGCGGTGACATCGTTGCTGCTGTATGCGTTGATACGCCGCCAGTTTCAGCGTGTTTTTGATGCCCTGAAAAACCAACAAGCCGCGTTGCACCTGGCGCAACGCACCGAAGCGGCCTTGCGCCGCAGCGAACAACAGTACCGGGCGTTGTTTGAAAACAGCATGGATGCCGTCTTGTTGACCACGCTGGACGGCAGCATCATGGCGGCCAATACCCAGGCCTGCACGTTATTCGGGTGTCAGCAGGAAGACTTGCAACACCTCGGCCCAGGGGCGTTCTGCAATTTGGCGGACTCGCAGCTTGTGGATGCCCTGGCCGAGCAGCAACGCAGCGGATTTTTTGCTGGTGAACTTACTTTTTCCAGATTTGACGGAAGTCCGTTTCCGGCCGAAGTTTTATCCCGGGTTTTTCTGGGCACAGATGACCAGAAGATGACTTGCATGGTGGTGCGCGACCTGACCGCACACAAACAAACCCAAGCCATGCTTGAACTCAAAGCACTGTTGGCAGAGGCTTTGTTGAACCTGTCTGCAGCCGCTGAATCCATGAGTGAGCATACTTTCATGCAGCATGGCCAAGAGCTGGCCGAAAAACTCACGGGGAGCCAGATCGCTTTCATCCACCTGGTGCACGAAGACCAGGAAACGATTGAGCTGGGGGCCTGGTCCAAGGCCACGTTGGCCAACTACTGCACCGCTACCCATGACACGCATTACCCAGTCAGCCAGGCTGGCATTTGGGCCGATGCCTTGCGCCAACGTGCGCCAGTGGTCATCAACGACTATGCCAGCGTCACAGACAAACACGGTTTACCCGAAGGCCATGCGCATCTGCAGCGTCTGATCAGCATCCCGGTCATCGAAGACGGCTTGGTACGCATGATGGCAGGCGTGGGCAATAAACCTGCACCCTACACCGACACCGACCTGGAAACGGTGCGCCTGATCGCCGATGCGGTTTGGCACATCGTGCAGCGCCGCCGCACAGAACAGGCCCTGGTGGAGAGTGAACACCGGTTGCGCCTACTGGCAGACAACGTCCATGACGTGATCTGGACCACCGATTTGGCGGGCCATTACACCTACATCAGCCCATCAGTCGAAAAATTGCGCGGCTTTACCCCGGCCGAGGTCATGCAGCAAAATCTGGCCCAATCCGTTTGTCCAGCTTACGTGCCGATGGTTTCCCAAGCCCTGCAGGACAACCTGGCGGCGCTTGCAGCGGGCCAAGCCTTCATTCCATTTCGGGGCGATATTGAACAACCTTGCAAGAACGGCACCACGGTATGGTCTGAGGTGTCAACCAACAGCCTGTGCAATGCCCAGGGTCAAGCAGTGGGGATTGTGGGGGTCACGCGCAACATCAGCGAGCGCAAGGCCCAGCAACAACAACTGCAACTGGCGGCACAAATTTTTACCCAGGCGCAGGACGGTATTACGGTCACCGATGCAGCAGGCAACATAGTCATGGTCAACCCCGCCTTCACCAAGATCACCGGTTATGCACAAGCCGAGGTGCTCGGCCAAAACCCGCGCCTGCTGCACTCGGGTCGGCAAGATGCCAGCTATTACCGTGCCATGTGGGATGCCTTGGGCAGCGTGGGACATTGGTCGGGCGAGATCTGGAACAAAAAGAAAGACAGCACGGTTTACCCCGAGTGGCTGGCCATTTCGGCCCTGCGTGATGCGCAGCACAACATCACCCACTATGCGGCCAACTTCAGCGACTTGAGCCAAACCAAGGCCGCCGAGTCGCGCATTCAATGGCTGTCGCACTTTGATACCTTGACGGGGTTGCCCAACCGCACCCTGTTGCAGGATCGTGCTGCCTTAACCTTGAGCATGGTGCAACGCGCGGGCGAACCACTGACCATGATGCTGGTGGCCATTGACCATTTCAGCACCATCAACGACACCCTGGGGCATCACCTGGGCGACCAGTTGCTGGTCGAAATGGCACGTCGGCTCAGCGCGGCCGTGCGCGAGCAAGACACCGTGGCACGCGTGGGTGGCAAGGAATTTGTGCTGGTGCTGCCTGGCACCAACCACTTGGGCGCTGCACACTTGGCCACCGAGTTGCTGCACTTGGTCACACAACCCTGCACCCTGAGTGAACAAGAGTTGCGCATGACGGCCTCTATTGGCATCGTGAGCTACCCGGACAACGGTACAAACTTCGAAGACCTGTTCAAAGCCGTAGAAATTGCCATGCACCGCGCCCAGGACTTGGGGCGCAACACCTACCAGTTCTACAGCACCGATCTGTATGCGCAAGTGGTGGCGCGTGAAGCCATGACCAAAGCCCTGCGTCAGGCCATTGGGTTGCAGCAATTTCATTTGGTTTACCAACCGCAGGTGGATTTGCAAACCGGTCAAATTTGTGGTCTGGAGGCTCTGTTGCGCTGGTCCCACCCCCAGCTGGGCAACGTGTCACCCACACAATTCATTCCTCTGGCTGAAGAAGCCGGGTTGATCATTGACATTGGCGCATGGGTCCTGAACCAAAGCTGTCAGGACATCAGCCATTGGCACCGTGCAGGGGTGGCCATACCGCACGTGGCCATCAATGCGTCACCGCTGCAATTTCGCAACAACGATTTTG
>JBGSRY010000343.1:0-9236 GCA_041737325.1 Rhodoferax sp.
AATTTTTCGATGCCCTTGAGTTGTAGGTAGGCCATGGTGTGTGTCCTGAAGAGGTTCACTTGACAGCGCCAAACGTGAGACCTTGTACGAGTTGTTTTTGACTGAACCAGCCGAACACCACGATGGGCGCAATGGCCATGAGTGAAGCGGCGGAGAGCTTGGCCCAGAACAGGCCTTCGGGGCTGGAGTAGCTGGCGATCAGCGTGGCCAGCGTGCCGGCCTGGGCCGAGCTGAGGTTCAGGCTCCAGAAGGCTTCGTTCCAGCTCAGCACCAGGCACAACAGGCCGGTGGAGGCCAGTCCGCCCAGGGTCAACGGCAGCAGCACCATGCGGAATTCTTGCCACAGCGTGGCTCCGTCCATGCGTGCGGCTTCCAGAATTTCACCGGGGATTTCCTTGAACTGTGAATACAGCATCCAGACCATGATTGGCAGGTTGCTCAAGGTGAAGATCACGGTCAACCCGGTGCGGGTGTCGAGCAGGCCCGAGCCCTGCGCCAACACATAAATCGGCACCAGTGCGCCCACGGCGGGCATCATCTTGGTGGACAGCATCCACATCAAAATGTCTTTGGTGTATTTGCCCTTGAAGAAGGCCATGGAATACGCCGCCGGAAACGCCAGCGCCAGGCCGAGAATGGTGCTGGCCACGCTGGTGATGAGCGAGTTTTGTGCGTACAGCAGGTAGTCGCTGCGCTCTTGCACCACGGCAAAGTTTTCCAGCGTGGGCGTGAACAGCAGCAGCGGCGGCACCGAGATGGCCTGCAGCTCGGTTTTGAAAGCCGTCAGCACCAGCCAGCCGAGCGGGAAAAACAGCAGCAGGGCAACGCCCCAGGCGGCCAGCGTGCGCACATAAAGCAAAAGGTTGTTTGGGGGGGTCATGGCGTGTTATTTGTCCAGGTTTTTGCCGACCATGCGGATCAGGAAGATGCCTGCCATGTTGGCCAGCAGCACCGCAAATAGCGCCCCGGCCGAAGCCACACCGGCATCAAAATTCAGCAGCGCTTGTTTGAAGATCAAAAACGCCACGTTGGTGCTGGCATCACCCGGGCCACCGCTGGTGGTGTAAATCTCGGCGAACACGCTGAGCAAAAAGATCATCTCGATCATCACCACCACGGCCATTGAGCGGCCCAGGTGCGGGATATAGAGGTAGCGCAGTTGCTGCAAGTAGGTGGCACCGTCCATGCGCGAGGCCTCCAGCTGCTCACGGTCCATGCTTTGCAGCGCGGTGATGAAAATCAACGTGGCAAACGGCAGCCACTGCCAGGTCACGATCAGGATCACGCTCCACAGCGGCCAGTCGGTGAGCCAGTCCACCGGCGTGGCTCCAAAGAAGATCCAGACCTGCGCCAGCACGCCATAAATCGGGTTCATCATCATGTGTTTCCACAGCAGTGCATTCACCGTGGGCATGACAAAAAACGGCGAGATCAACAGGATGCGCACGATGTTGCGCCCCGGAAACGGCGCGTCCACCAGCAGCGCCAGCAAAATGCCCAACCCCACCGTCAGCACAATCACCGAGCCCAACAGCAGCAGGGTGTTGATGACCGCCGTACCAAACGACGGGTCGGTCATGAAGTATTCAAAATTCTCCAGCCCGATGAAGCCGGTCTGATCGGGCTGCAACAGGTTGTAGCGGATGACCGAAAAATAAATGCTCATCACCAGTGGCACGATCATCCACAAGAAAAGCGTGAGCACCGCCGGGGCCAGCAACATGCGGGGAATGAATCGGTTCATGGGCAATGGCTCCGGTCGGAATTTATTGGCATTAAATAGCCTTCTAGCCCTTATTTATAAAGGGCTAGAAGCTATATTTTTAATAGTATTTTGCGATCCGGCCTGGCTTATTTGTAGTACCCGGCTTTCTTCATCTCACGCTCAGCCGCCACTTGCGAGGCCTTCAAGGCGGCATCCACCGTGGACTTGCCAGCCAGCGCTGCACTCATTTGCTGGCCGACCGTGGTGCCAATGGCCTGGAACTCAGGAATGGCGGCAAACTGCACGCCCACATACGGGCTCTTGGGCAGGGTGGCATCGTTCGGGTTGGCGCTGTCAATGGCAGCCTTTTCAGCGGCGGCAAACTTGGCCACTTTCAGGAATTCTGGCCGGGTGTAGGTGCTCTTGCGCGTGCCAGTGGGGATGTTGCCCCAGCCGACTTGTTTGCCGATCAGGTCAATGTATTCCTTGCTGGTGGCCCAGGTCACAAATTTGGTGGCGGCATCGACCTTTTTGGAGCCTGCGGGAATCGCCAGCGCCCAGGCCCACAACCAGTTCGCACCCTTGGCGGTCACAGCGGTTGGTGCTTGGGCAAAAGCCACTTTGTCAGCCACTTTGGACTGTTTCGGGTCGGTGATGAACGAGGCTGCAATCGTGGCATCAATCCACATGCCGCATTTGCCTTCGTTGTAGAGCGCCAGAATTTCATTGAAGCTGTTGGCCGATGAGCCGGGTGGGCCATACGACTTGAGCAAATCAACGTAAAAGTTGATCGAGTCTTTCCAGGGCTTGGATTCGAGCTGCGGTTTCCAGGCCATGTCAAACCATTGACCGCCGTTGGTGTTGACCAGCGTGCTCAGAAACGCCATGTTGTCGCCCCAACCCGGTTTGCCGCGCAGGCAGATGCCGTACACACCGTTTTTCGGGTCGTGAATTTTGGCCGCCAGCGCTTTCACGTCGGTCCAGGTGGGGTGGTCGGCCACCTTGATGCCGGCCTTGTCGGCCAGGTCTTTGCGGTACATCAGCATCGAGCTTTCGCCGTAGAACGGTGCGGCAAAAAGTTTGCCGTCCACGGACAGGCCGTTGCGCATGGCGGGCAGCAGGTCGTCCACGTCGTAGGTAGCGTTGGTTTTGAGCTCGGTCAGCCAGCCTTTTTTGCCCCAGATTGGGGTCTCGTACATGCCGATGGTCATCACGTCAAACTGGCCGCCTTTGGTGGCGATGTCGGTGGTGACGCGCTGGCGCAGCACACCTTCTTCAAGCGTGACCCATTTGAGTTTGATGTCGGGGTTGGCGGCCTCAAATGCGCCGGTGTGTTTTTGCATCTCGATCATGTGACCGTTGTTGACGGTGGCAATGACCAGCTCGGTGGCGGCGTAAGTGCTGCCGCACAGCGCCAGGGCCAGGGTGGCTGCCAGGGTCAGGTGGGTTTTGAGTTTCATGCGTTGTCTCCTGTAAATAAGGTCAATGGGGCTGACGGGGGTGGCACGGTGCAGTGCCGTTTTGGAACTTGGCACTGACCCTGTGAACGATACTGATCCTGTCATGCAGCTTTGGTACAAAAGTAGTCCAAACTGGTACTTAATTTCAAATGTAGCCTAGGATTTATACCTAGTTTGTTCAATTTTGTATTGCTTTAGGCGTGAAAGCCCCGCTGCCATGACCCGCCTACACTTTGCGCTTCGTGACCAGCCGACCGGCTGGCGATTCAAACCCACCACGGGGCGTTCATGAGATGCCCTTGTTGCCACTGGAGTTACCCTTGAACGCACCCTTACCCGCATCAGTCCAAGACAAATTTCACCCCGTCAGCCTGGACGACAAATACACCCAAACCCAAGGCCGCGCCTTCATGAGCGGCGTGCAGGCCTTGGTGCGTTTGCCCATGTTGCAGCGCCAACGCGATGCCGCTGCGGGGCTCAACACCGCTGGCTTCATCAGCGGTTACCGGGGCTCGCCCTTGGGCGGCTACGACCAGGCGCTGGTGGCCGCGCGCAAACACCTGGAGGCGCAACACATCGTGTTCCAGCCGGGCGTGAACGAAGAACTGGCCGCCACCGCGGTGTGGGGTACGAAACAGCTTGAGCTGTACCCCAAAAGCAAGCAATACGATGGTGTGTTTGGCATCTGGTACGGCAAAGGCCCAGGCGTGGACCGCAGCTCTGACGTGTTCAAACACGCCAACATGGCGGGTACCGCGCCGCACGGCGGGGTGGTGGCGGTGGCTGGGGATGACCATGTCAGCAAAAGCTCGACGGCGGCGCACCAGAGCGACCACATCTTCAAGGCTTGCGGCCTGCCGGTGTTTTTTCCGTCGGACGTGCAGGGCATTCTGGACATGGGGCTGCACGCCATTGCGCTGAGCCGTTTCTCGGGTGTGTGGGCCGGCATGAAGACGATTCAGGAGGTGGTGGAGTCCAGCAGCTCGGTCGATGTCAGCCTGGACCGCGTCAAGATCGTCATGCCCGAAGACTTTGCCATGCCTGCTGGCGGCGTGCACATCCGCTGGCCTGATGCGCCGCTGGACCAGGAAGCACGCTTGATGGACACCAAGTGGTATGCCGCGCTGGCCTACGTGCGCGCCAACAAACTCAACCACAACGTGATCGAGGGCAGCCAGGACCGCTTCGGCATCATCGCCAGCGGCAAGGCGTTCAACGACACGCGGCAAGCCCTGGCCGATTTGGGGCTGGATGCGGCCACTTGCCAGCGCATCGGGCTGCGCCTGCACAAAGTCAACGTGGTCTGGCCGCTGGAAGCCAGCGGTACGCGCGACTTTGCCCAGGGGCTGCAAGAAATTCTGGTGGTGGAAGAAAAGCGCCAGGTGATTGAATACCAACTCAAGGAAGAGCTGTACCACTGGCGTGTGCGCCCCAACGTGGTGGGCAAGTTTGACGACGACGCTGACGGCACGGGTGGCGAATGGAGCCAGCCTAACCCGGGCGGTAGCGCCCTGTTGCGTGCCAATGCCGACCTGAACCCGGGCCTGGTGGCCAAAGCCATTGCCAAACGTTTGCAAAAACTGGGTGTCCCGGGCGACGTGGCGCAGCGCATGGAGCAGCATCTGGCGCTGCTGGCGGCCAAAGAACGCGGCGCGTTAGCGATCAAAGCCGACACCGGCGAGCGACTGCCCTGGTTTTGCAGCGGCTGCCCGCACAACACCAGCACCCGCGTGCCCGAAGGTTCACGCGCGCTGGCGGGCATTGGCTGCCATTACATGACGGTGTGGATGGACCGGTCAACCAGCACCTTCAGCCAGATGGGCGGCGAGGGCGTGGCCTGGGTCGGCCAGCAACCCTTCACCACGGACACCCATGTGTTTGCCAACCTCGGCGACGGCACCTACTTCCACAGCGGCCTGCTCGCCATTCGCCAGAGCATTGCCGCCGGGGTCAACATCACTTACAAGATTTTGTACAACGATGCCGTGGCCATGACCGGCGGCCAGCGTGTGGGTGAGCGCCCCGAGGGCCACAGCGTGTTGCAAATCATGGCCAGCCTGGTGAGTGAGGGCGTGGCCAAACTGGTGATCGTGACCGACCAGCCTGAAAAATACACCGGCGTGGTGTTGTCGTCCGGCGTGACCGTGCAGCACCGTGATGAACTCGATCGCATCCAGCGCGAGTTTCGTGCGCTCAAAGGCACCACAGCCATCATCTACGACCAGATGTGCGCCACCGAAAAACGCCGCAAACGCAAGCGCGGCACGCTGACGGAGCCCGATGAACGGGTGATCATCAACGAGGCGGTGTGTGAAGGTTGTGGCGACTGCGGCGAGCAATCCAACTGCCTGAGCATTGAGCCTCTTGAGACCGAATTTGGCCGCAAACGCGCCATCAACCAGAGCAGCTGCAACAAAGACTTCAGCTGCGTCAAAGGCTTCTGCCCGAGTTTTGTCACTGTCAAAGGCGGGCAGCTCAAAAAGCCCAAAAAAGACAAACGGGGCAGCCTGGAGGCCTTGCCCGCGTTGCCCGAGCCGGTGTTGCCCGCCACAGATGAGGCCTGGGGCATGGTGGTGGGTGGTGTCGGCGGCACCGGGGTCATCACCATTGGCCAGCTGCTCGGTATGGCGGCGCACCTGGACGGCAAAGGCGTGGTCACGCAAGATGCCGGTGGCCTGGCGCAAAAGGGCGGTGCCACCTGGAGCTTTGTCCAAGTGGCCAACACCGCAGAGGCCATTTACACCAGCAAAGTGGACACCGCCAAGGCCGACCTGGTGATCGGCTGCGATGCCATCGTGGCAGCCAGCAAAGTCACCCTGAATGTGATGCAGCAGGGGCGCACCTTTGTGGCGCTCAACAGCCACGCCACCCCCACGGCCGCGTTTGTGCACAACCCGCAGTGGCAGTTTCCTGAAGGCGGCTGTGAGGCGGCTATTGCTGCCAATGTCGGCGGGCAAGCTTTGGGTGTGTTCGATGCGGAGCAGGTCGCCACCCAAGCGCTGGGCGACGCGATTTACACCAACCCTTTGCTGCTGGGCTACGCCTGGCAAAAAGGCCGCGTGCCCTTGAGCCATGCCGCTTTAAAGCGTGCCATGGCACTCAACGGTGTGCAAGTGGCCAACAACCAGGCGGCGTTTGAGTGGGGCCGCCACTGCGCGCATGACCTGGCTGCGGTGCAAGCCCTGCTGCAGGCCAGCCAGGTGATCGAGTTTGTCAAAAGGCCCGCGCTGACCGATGTCATCGCCCGCCGTGTGGCATTTTTGACCGCTTACCAGGATGCAGCTTACGCCACGCGCTATCAAAAAGTGATGGACGAGGTGCAGCGCGTGGATGCCTTGCTGGGCAAAACCGCGTTGAGCGCCGCGGTGGCGCACAACCTGTTCAAGCTGATGGCGTACAAGGACGAATACGAGGTGGCGCGGCTTTACACCGATGGCAGTTTTGCCGCCAAGCTGGCCAAGCAGTTTGAGGGCGACTACCAGCTGCACTTTCACCTGGCGCCGCCCCTGTTGGGCAAAACCAATGCGCAAGGCGAGCCGGTCAAACAGCGCTTTGGCCCGTGGACCCTGACGGCGTTCAAGCTGCTGGCGCGCCTGAAAGGCTTGCGTGGCACGGCGCTGGATGTGTTTGGGCGCACCGAGGAGCGCCGCCAGGAGCGTGCCTGGATAGAACGCTACCAGATGATGCTGCAAGAAATATGTGACAAATTGGCCTCTGGCCCTTATGAATCAAGGGCTAGCAGCTATCAAATTGGATTGGAACTGGCTGCTATTCCGCAACACATCCGGGGCTTTGGCCACGTCAAAACCAAGGCTGCCACGGCGGCGATGGAACAATGGGACGGGTTGTGCCAGCAGTTCAAGCAAGAAGCCTCGCCGTTCTAGTCTGGCCGCCCGGTGGGCGTGAAAGCCGCCCGCATACAATGACAAATTGCCTTTATTTAGCGCCATCAAGCGCGATGTGCCGGGCAGTTTGTCTTTTTTATTGATTCAATCCTTTGGAGTTTGCCGTGTTTATTTCTTCTGCTTTTGCCCAAACCGCTCCCGCTGCTGCCGCTGGCGGCGACCTGCAATCGTCCTTGATGGGCATGTTGCCGCTGGTGCTGATGTTTGTGGTGCTTTATTTTGTGATGATTCGCCCGCAAATGAAAAAAGCCAAAGAGCACAAAAGCATGATTGAGGCGCTGGCCAAAGGTGATGAAGTGGCCACTGCCGGTGGTGTGTTGGGCAAGGTCACCAAGCTGGGCGAAGGCTTTATTTACATCGAAATTGCAACCGGTGTTGAAGTTCAGCTGCAACGCAGCGCGGTGGTGCAGGTGTTGCCAAAAGGCAGTATCAAGTAAACGGCCCGTGACCGGCGTGTGTGCATGCTGCCGGTTTTTTGCAGATTGATGTCAGAAGGGCGATCATGAATCGTTACCCGGTTTGGAAATACGTGATCATCCTGGTCGCGCTGGTGGTGGGCGGCCTGTATGCCTTGCCCAATTTTTTTGGTGAATCGCCTGCGGTGCAGGTGTCGGCGGCCAAGCCGCTGGTCAAGGTGGATGCCAGCACGCTGGTGCAGGTTGAGGCGGCCCTTAAGTCAGCGGGCATCAGCGCTGACTTGGTGGTACTGGACGGGGCTTCCATCAAGGTGCGGCTGGCCAGCACCGAGGCCCAGCTCAAAGCCAAAGACGCGATTCAAAAAGCCCTGCTGCCCGATGTCGGCAACCCGGGCTATGTGGTGGCGCTGAACCTGCTGACGCGCTCACCGGCCTGGTTAACCAGCCTCAAGGCTTCCCCCATGTACCTGGGGCTGGACTTGCGCGGCGGCGTGCACTTCATGCTGCAGGTCGACATGCAGGCGGCACTGACCAAACGCGCCGAGTCGCTGGCTGGCGATGTGCGCACCAGCTTGCGCGAAAAGTCCATTCGGCACAGCGGTATCAACCGCAATGCACAAACCATTGAGGTGCGGTTTCGTGATGCCGCCACGCTGGCCGCCGCCAAAGCCGTGTTCCAGGATCAGTTTGCCGACTTGCAGACGGTAGAGGCCGCTGACGGTGCAGAGTTCAAGCTCACGGCGGCCATCAAGCCCGAGGCCGCACGGCGCATTCAAGACCAGGCGCTCAAGCAAAACATCACCACCCTGCACAATCGCATCAACGAGCTGGGCGTGGCCGAGCCGGTGATCCAGCAGCAGGGGCTGGACCGCATCGTGGTGCAACTGCCAGGCGTGCAGGACACCGCCAAGGCCAAAGACATTTTGGGACGCACCGCCACCCTTGAAGTCCGCATGGTCGACGAAAGCACCGAGGCGCGTGGCGCAGAGACGGGCACGGGCATGGTGCCGTTTGGTTCTGAGCGCTATCTGGAGCGCAATGGCCAACCGGTGATCGTCAAGAAACAAGTCATCTTGACCGGTGAAAACCTGACCGACGCGCAACCCGGCTTTGACAGCCAGACCCAAGAGCCCACCGTCAACCTGAATCTGGACGCCAAGGGCACACGCATCTTCCGCGACATCACCCGTGAAAACGTCGGCAAACGCATGGCGATTTTGCTGTTCGAAAAAGGCAAGGGCGAAGTGGTCACCGCGCCGGTGATTCGCACCGAAATTGGCGGTGGCCGGGTGCAAATTTCAGGCCGCATGACCACCATGGAAGCCAACGACACGGCGCTGCTGTTGCGTGCCGGCTCGCTGGCGGCACCGATGGAAATCATTGAAGAAACCACCATTGGCCCAAGCCTGGGGGCTGAAAACATTGCCAAGGGCTTTTACAGCGTGACCTGGGGCTTTCTGGCGGTGGCGGCCTTCATGTGCATGTACTACATGCTGTTTGGCATCTTTTCCAGCATTGCGCTGGCGTTCAATTTGTTGCTGCTGGTGGCGGTGTTGTCGATGCTGCAAGCCACTTTAACGTTGCCGGGCATGGCGGCCATGGCGCTGGTACTGGGCATGGCGATTGACTCGAACGTGCTGATCAACGAGCGCATTCGCGAAGAATTGCGCAACGGCGCTTCGGCGCAGGCCGCCATCCACACCGGCTACGACCGCGCCTGGGCCACCATTTTTGACTCCAACATCACCAC
>JBGSRY010000621.1:0-2750 GCA_041737325.1 Rhodoferax sp.
GTTGATGTTGATCAGGCCGAGTTTGATGTCGGCTTCATCTTCACCCACGATCTGGTAGGTGACCTTTTGCCCGCTGGCTTCATCTTCCAGTTCAACAGTGGAGCCAAACACCACGCGACCATCGGCATGCAGATCCGCCGGGTCAATGATTTGAGCCGCCGAGAGCTTGCCTTCAATCTCCTGGATGCGGCCTTCAATGAACCCCTGTTTGTCCTTGGCTGCTTCGTACTCAGCGTTTTCACTCAAATCGCCCTGGGCACGCGCCTCGGCAATGGCGGCAATCACGGCCGCACGGTCAAACGCCTTGAGTTGATGCAACTCGGCTTTGAGTTTGTCTGCACCGCGGTTGGTAATAGGAAGGGTGGCCACGTCAAGCTCCGCAAAAAAAGGGGTCTGCAAAATAAAACCGCCGAACGATCAAGCTCGGCGGTGCGTGTGGATTATGCCGTGATTTCCACGACAAATCAGGCGCGTTTACCCGTGCGCGCTAGGCCGTTTGCAGCTGCGCATGCATCTCTTGCACCGAAATCACATCGAGCTGATCCATGCAACGCATCCCTTGCACCGCGGCCTCAGCGCCGGCGATGGTGGTGAAGGTGGTGACCTGGGCCAACAACGCCGAGGTGCGAATCTGGCGTGAATCAGCAATCGCATTGCGACGCTCTTCCACCGTGTTGATGACCAGCACGATGTCGTTGTTTTTCAACATGTCGACAATGTGCGGCCGTCCTTCGGTGACCTTGTTGACCACCGCGCACGGCACACCACCGGCATTGATCGTGGCGGCCGTCCCCTTGGTTGCCACCAGCACAAAGCCCATGTCAACCAATGCCCGTGCGATCTCGACTGCGCGTGGTTTGTCGCTTTGCTTCACAGACAAGAACACCTTGCCACTGGGCTTGCCGTCTGCGGTGAACGGACGTGGCAACTTGCAGCCTGCGCCCATTTGCGATTTGACAAAGGCTTCACCAAAGGTTTTACCCACGCCCATGACCTCACCGGTGGACTTCATCTCGGGGCCGAGGATGGTGTCCACACCAGGGAATTTGACGAACGGGAACACCGCCTCTTTGACGCTGAAATAAGGTGGATTAACCTCAGCCGTGATGCCTTGCGATGCCAGTGTTTGCCCGACCATGCAGCGCGCTGCCACCTTGGCCAGTTGCACGCCGGTGGCCTTTGACACAAACGGCACGGTTCTTGAAGCGCGTGGGTTGACTTCAAGCACAAAAATCACGTCCTGTCCGTCCAGGTGCTGAATGGCAAACTGCACATTCATCAAGCCCACCACGTTGAGCGCCTGCGCCATGGCAGCCGTCTGGCGCTTGATCTCGGTCACTGTTTCAGCGCACAGGCTGTAGGGCGGGATTGAGCAGGCTGAGTCACCGCTGTGCACGCCAGCTTGTTCGATGTGCTCCATGACCCCACCAATGTATGTCGCGCCCGTGGTATCACGCACGCAGTCCACATCGCACTCGATGGCATCGTTCAAGAAGCGGTCCAGCAACACCGGACTGTCGTGGCTGACCTTGACCGCTTCGCGCATGTAACGCTCCAGGTCGCGCTGCTCGTGCACAATTTCCATGGCACGCCCACCCAGCACATAGCTGGGACGCACCACCAAGGGGTAACCCAAAGATAACGCTTTTTCAAGCGCTTCAGGCTCGGTACGTGCGGTGGCGTTGGGGGGCTGTTTGAGCTTCAACTCGTGCAGCAGCGCCGAGAAACGCTCACGGTCTTCGGCCGCGTCAATCATGTCGGGGCTGGTACCGATGATCGGCACGCCATTGGCTTCCAGGTCAAGTGCCAGCTTCAAGGGGGTTTGGCCGCCGTATTGAACGATCACGCCGTAAGGCTTTTCCTTGTCCACAATCTCCAGCACGTCTTCGAGCGTGAGCGGCTCAAAGTACAGGCGGTCGGAGGTGTCGTAGTCGGTGGACACGGTCTCGGGGTTGCAATTGACCATGATGGTCTCGTAGCCGTCTTCGCGCATGGCCAGTGCCGCGTGCACGCAGCAGTAGTCAAACTCGATGCCCTGGCCGATGCGGTTCGGGCCACCACCGAGCACCATGATTTTTTTGTTGGTGGTGGGTGCTGCTTCGCACTCAGCGCCCTCGGCTTCGTAGGTCGAGTACAGGTACGCGGTGTTGGTAGCAAATTCTGCCGCGCAGGTATCAACCCGCTTGTAAACCGGGCGCACCCCCAGGGCGTGGCGGCGCGCACGCACGGACGTGTCAGTGGTCTTGAACTGCTTGGCCAGGCGGCGGTCAGAGAAACCCTTTTGCTTCAGGGCGCGCAACGTGGCGGCATCAATCGCATCCAGGGCTGTGCCCACGGCCGGTTGCGGCAGGCGTTCAATTTCCAGCTCGAGCTTGACGATCTGCTCGATCTGCACCAGAAACCATTTGTCGATTTTGGTGATGTCAAACACCTCGTCCACGCTCCAGCCGGCTGCGAACGCATCGCCCACGTACCAGATGCGCTCCGGGCCGGGCTCGCCCAGCTCTTTTTCAAGCACTTCACGGTCTTGGGTTTTCTCGTTCATGCCGTCCACACCCACTTCCAGACCGCGCAGGGCTTTCTGGAACGATTCCTGAAAGGTGCGGCCCATGGCCATCACCTCGCCCACGCTCTTCATTTGGGTCGTCAGGCGGCTGTCGGCGGCGGGGAATTTCTCGAACGCAAAACGCGGGATTTTGGTGACCACGTAATCGATGCTGGGCTCGAAACTGGCGGGCGTGGCACCACCG
>JBGSRY010000459.1:0-6753 GCA_041737325.1 Rhodoferax sp.
CCTTGCCCACTGATTTGGCCGGGTAATGCAACGCCGTCGTGCTGCCTATGGCCGGGTCGACTGGTGTGGCAGCGTTGGCATTTTGAATTGGAATGACCACCGAGCCAGCTACCGCTGCTGCTGCACCGCCCGATTTCAGAAAAAATCGGCGGCCTATTTTCACGTCTTCCATGTTGTCTCCTGATGTGGTTGATTGACATAGATCAAATGCAAAAGCCATACCAGGAAAAAATGAAAGCCAACTTGTTATAAATCAATAAGTTGCGTGTTTTCTATATCATGGCATGTGTAGAAAACGTAACAAGCAGCGTTACGCCGTCACTTATTCGTAACACATCAGGGCACAAAAAAATTAAGTGCCGGACACAAGAGTTGCATGCCACTGCGCAACGTCTTCAATGGCATGCGCCAAGGGCATCTGGGCTTCCACCCGATCCATGATGAGGCGTTGCAAAATAGCACCCAGCATGGTCACGTTGTCGGCCATGTGGGGTTTCAGTTCGGTCAAGAATTGGCAAGTGGGGGGGTCAAAAGCGTAGCCACTCAGAAAGTCGTCAAATTTCTTGTCGGTGGCCAAGGCGTAGCACATGTCGTACACCAGGTTGAAGCTGCGCAGTTGCTGCGCTTCATCCATAGCACCCAGGTTGCTGCGCAGTTCTTCACGCAAATCACGGCGAAAGTCTTGCAGACCGTATGCAGTGTGTGCCTTGACCACGTCTTCGGCTGTAAATTCCCATTGCATGTTGTTCATCTCCTTGAGTGCGTTGAAAGGGAGTCAGTTGGAACCAAAGATGGCATCAAATGCCGCTTCGTCATCGCTGCAAATCGGGCATGTTGGTTCAGGGTTAGGGGACGCAAAATGTCGGTCACAGCGTGAACAACGCTGCATGGCTTGTTTAATCAGGGTGATGGCTGGCTGGCCTGGCCGCGCATCCCAGGTGGCTTGGGCATCGAGCACACGGGGTTGGCACACCTCCAGACACACCTCACAGGCGACGCACCGGTCTGCCTGAAAGGTCAAGGCCCAGTCGTGCGGGTTTTGCTCAATTTGAATCGCACCGGTCGGGCAGACCCGAAAGCAAGCCTCGCACAGGGTGCAGCCCGACTGCAAGCTGAGTTGCATCAGTGGCAAGCGCTCATGCCATGGAACGGTGAAGGGGCGATCGGTTTTTTGCTTGCAAACAATTTGCAGCAGCTCACGCTGGTCTGACACCATGTAGGCCGCTGCGCGAATGGCCTGGGCGGGCACCAGCGCAGGCTGGTTTGAGGTGGATTTTTCTGCGCCGGTTTCAATTTTTCCGCGAAACAGTCGGCCAAACAGGCTGCGCTTGGCACTGACTTTGGCGCTTTTGATTTGGCTTGCGTGTTGAGCCGGGGGGCTTCGGGTATCTTCGGCCAGCACGGGCATCACCCAATCTGTTTCGGCTGCGGCATTGACTTCCCCCTGCTTTTGAGCCACCAGCAGGGTATCCACCGCCTCCAGGTTAAGCCGAAGTTGCTCCGCTCCGGTTTTACCGTGTGCGCACTGCCCACAATGCCCGCTGCCGTACAGTGTGACCGGCAAGCGGCGTTTGGCCATGTAGCTTAACCAGACCGCATCGATAGCACCCAGGCAGGGTATGACGGCATCAGCCTGGCAACCCGAGGGTTCACACGCCAGGCTGAAGCTGGGTTTTTGGATGGCATCGCGCAAGATGTCGATGGGTTTGAAATCATCACTGCGCCAGGCCTTGGTGTGGCAAGCGCTGACACACAAGGCGCAGTTTTTGCAGCGCTCTGCTACCAGTGTGGCTCCGGCATCTAACAGGGTGATGGCCTCATGCGGACAAGCCTCTGCGCAGCGCCGACATTCGCTGTAACGAAAGCGGTAGCGGGTACAGTTGCCGGCGGTGAATTCGGGCATGTGGCTCAAGGTTTGGCTTTGGGCTTGTTGCTCAAGATTTGCAGCGTTTCCCCCGACTCACAGGTGTTTTTGGGAATGACAAAACTCCCACCCACAGGGGGTGCACCCACTTCGCTGGAAGCCGGTAACTTGTCGAGCGCCTTGCGCACAAATTCCCATGCGGTCACACCACCACGCACCGCGTAAATGGGCTTGCCTGGGTGTTGTTTTGCCAAGATTTCTGCCACGTTCATGGCTCCAGCGTTGTCATCACCCACCACGATCACCGAGGCGGTGGGCACAATGCGCAGACCAGGCTGATAAGTCAAGGCATCAGTCAACACATGTTGCTGGCGCTGCTTGGCACTGCGGGCATCAACCACACAGCATGGCGGGGTGTGTTGCAGCGATTCAATCAATGCCAGCTCATCGCGCAGTGAAGCCTGCGCGTGCGCAGCCGAAGCCCAGACGGCAGCCGCTGTCGCCACCAGAAAACACCAGGTGACCGATATTTTTGTCATGAATAATTCCTACCGTGTTCGATCAAGCATGCGCAGTCTCATCACGCTTGATCAGCCTATGGCGATGGTGGTACAGCGCAACCGGCAAGGCCAACTGTCTGACTTGACCAAATTCGATCCAGTCAGCCAACGGGGGCGTGGTGTCATTCAGTGGCGCAACCCAAAGCTTGTCCCCAACGTTCTCTACCAGCCCGGCGCACAAATTCAAATCTGCATCGTCAGCTATGTCGGCACGCAGCAAGATCGTGCTCACCCCATGCTGCAGCATGGCATTGACCCAGTTGGCTGCGCGCACGCCCGAGGGGACTCCATTGGCTCTGAGCACCTCCCACACCGGCTCGCACAATGAGGGGGTCACCACATTGAAATCTTCGTTGGACTCGGTCTCAAATGACCAACTGACGGCCTGGCGCTGAACCGGCAGATGCAGGCCCACTCGCTCACTGCCAAAGTTCTGAACCAGCCGCGTGACGGCGCTGCTGTCAAGCAAGGCAACCTCACCCAAAAAAACTTTTTTAGCCCCGGCTTGGAGCAAACTGATGACTGTTGCCTCAGACTCGCCAGCCAGCACCACCTGGGCATTTTTGACCAGACTGGGTACGGATGCCAACCGAGGCGTGCAACAAATCAACGTGGGTTGAGCTGGACTGGCTTCAGAGAAATTTTTGGCCAGGCAACAAAATCGCACACTCATGGTGTTGCCCTGGTGTATTCAAATTTCGCATACACAAAAGGATACATCGGGCACTCGGCATTGTTTGCCACCCCCACCAGCATCGGACGCAAGTCTTGCAAAGTGCCATAAATCGGCTCGATCTTGATGCCCATGTAAGTTGGCCGGTATTTGCCCAAGGCCAGCAAGGCATCGTCAATCAACAAACGGGCTCCGTCCTGATTCTGGCTTTGGGTAAAAAACAGCGCCAGGGTGGCAAACGCCAGTGCTTGCAGCAACTCAGCTTCAGGGTCTTTAGTGCCCAGCGGACTGTTTCGAATCAGGCGCGACCAGCGCTCATTCAACCAATCATGCAATGGCCCCAACTGGTTGTTGTTCCACATGGCGGCGACCTCGCTCCAGTCCAGCTCGGACAGCACCGTGCGGTCGGGCGGCAGCAGGGGGTGTGATTGCAAATCCAGCAGCATAAGACGCATCCTCAAAAAGTCAGGTCGGACACAGAAGCAATAGGAATCACGCGCCCGTTCCCTGGGGCCTGCATTGGCTCTGTCGCCCCTGACGGACACGCCCCGCAGACGGGTTCATCCGGGTTGAACTCCAGGGTGATTTCAGACTTGGGGATCACCAGTTGCCCTTGATCCAGGTCTTCAAGCCGTGTCAGTCCCATGGCGGCGATTTCCTCGGTGGCAAACCCTTGCAGAAAGCGCGCCATTCCACGGTAAAAAGAATGGTTGGAAGCCCGCGCAATCAGCCCACTGTAGCCGCGCACCCAGCGCCCTAAATGCAGCGACCAGAAACGCTTGATTTCTTTGTCCAGCTTCTTAAAAGTGGTCACATCGTCGCTGGCCGCAGCCTGGGCACACCGTTCCAGTATTGCAGCAACAAACATCAACTCCATGCCCAACTGGTCGGCAAATACGTCAAAACGCCCTTTGCTTTGTACAAAGCCCAGGCGTTGGTAAAGCGCTGCAATTTGGTAGTGCGGGTCTTGCTTGAAGCGCCCGGTCAAACGCACCGACTCTATCGGCGGAAATCCACCCGAGGACGCAAACAGCGTGGCATATTCGCAGGCCAGGACTTCAGCCAGCGTGTGCAATTCGGTGTCGAGAAAATCAGACTCAAACTTAACGCCCGCCTGCTCCAGTGAGCGCAGCCATGCTGTATCGGCCATGGCGCGCAAAAAATCGATCGAGGGCTCCTCCACAAATACACCCGCCAGGACATGATAGATGCGTGCCCGCGCCTGGCACTCTTCACCTAGCAAAGGCAAATCCAGAGCCACCTCTACAGCGGTTACAGCATCAGCCTGATCTGTATCGAAATCGAAAACGGCATTGAGCATATAAAACCTTCAGGCGCCACGCCACAAAGTTTTGTGGCGTGGCAGTTGGGTGTTGTTTCCAACACATCACAAACGGGGCGTTTCACCCCGCTTGCCAAAGAGCGTCAGTGCCCTTCGTGTTTGACGCTCTCGGGGCCACCCCAGGCTGCCATTTCGGGGTGCATCTTGCGATGCAGGTCCCCGGTATAGGCGTAGCGCATGGTTTCCTTGAAGGCTGCCACGTGTTTGTCCCAGTTGCCCTCAGAGTCACCATATTTGTCGTCAGGGCCGGCTTTGGTGACCTTGACCACCGTGTCGTACCAGCCTTGAGAACCACCGATGGGGTCAACCACCACCGGAATGATGTTGTTGGGGTGCACGCCTTTGTCATCCCACCAGACGTTGTTCAAATCCGGGTCATCTGCACCGTGGCTGGCCACGCCTTTTTGCTCCTTGAGCTTGAGTGTGGCCAGGCGACCATATTCCCAGTGGCCAAAGCCCGTGGAGATACCAATCACCTTGGGGTGCATGCCTTCGGTCACGTAGGCTTTGGTCACCAGATGCCCCACACTGCTTTCCACTCGCACCAAATCTCCGGTTTTGACACCGAGTTTGGCCGCAGTTTCAGCGTTCATCCAGGCCGGATTGCTGTGCGCAATTTCAGCCAGCCACTTCACGGCAGCCGTGCGTGACTGTTTCATCACATTGAGTTTGAACGTGGTAAGGATCATCTCGTCGTCTTTCATGGTCTCATGCCACGGAACGCGTTTGAAGGTTGGCATGGGGTTGAAGCCGTACTCTGCCCACTTGTCGATGCGCACGTTGATCAAACGGTCATGGGTCGGGAAACCCACCAGGTTTTTGCCACCACGCTGCACCCCAATGGTTTTGCCGCCCTTGGTGATCGCCCCGGTTTTGTCGACGGCAGCACCGGTCATGTCTGCAGCAGACAGTTCTTTCTTGTACAAACCGTATTCAGCCTGAATTTCACGCCCGGTTTTGTCTGACACCTTGCCAGTTTTCGGGTTGAGCTTGCCGTAAATCGGCCAAACACCGTGTTTCTTCAAAAAGTCCAGCCCGCCTGCTTCCTTCAGGCCGGGCACATTGTCAAAGTGATGCCGCATGTAGTCTTCACCGTCCTTGAAGTTCCAGAACTGCTTCATGCCGCGTTTGCCGTCCGGGTCGAGCTTGTGGATGATGTCACGCAACATGACGCGGTTTTCACGCGATTCACCCAGGGACTTATGCACCGGTTGGCGAATGCCCAACCAGGGCCACAACGAATTGGGCATGGACTCGGGCTCCCAGCGTTCCAGGTAGGGGCAGTCGGGCAAAATCAAATCAGCCAAGGCCGTTTCTTCACCCATGAACGGGCTCATGGACACCAGATACGGAATCAGCTTTTCGTCTTTGAACAGCTTACCCCACACCGCCATTGAACCGGGGTTCGTATAGACCGGGTTGTCCTGGTAGGTGAAATAAACGTTGATTTTGATGTCCCCGTTGGCAACGTGGAACGGCAAGATATGCGCAGTGCCATGGCCAGCCAGGGGATAGTTCGGATGATGGTGTGCGTTCATGAACGCAGGTTTGGCTGGCTTGGGTGGCGCAGGCTGGGGTTGCGGCCAGCCCATGCCACGTGGCAGGCAATAGCCCCCTTTTTTCTCAACGTTACCGGTCATGATCGGCAGCATCATGCAGGCTTTTTCGTTGTAAGAGCCATACAAATGCTTGGCCGGGCCACGGTAGGTGAACAGGGTGGCTGGCTTGGTGGTGGCGAACTCGCGCGCAATGCGCTCAATGGTCTCCACCGGCACACCTGAAATTTTGGAGGCCCACTCAGGGGTGTACTGTTTGTAGTGTGCTTTGAGTTCAGCCACCGACACATTGGTCCAGTTGTCAATGAATTCACTGTCTTGCAGGTCTTCACTCAAAATCACATTGCCCATCGCCAGCGCTACCGCACCATCGGTCGCCGGGTGTACCGGGATCCATTCGTCCGAGAAGCCAGCGGTGTTGGACAAGCGCACGTCAAACGTCACAATTTTCATGTGGTTGTCAATGCGGCCTTCCGTCACCCGCTGTGACAGCGGATTGTGAAAGTAAGCGGCTTCCAGGACGTTGGAGCCAAAGTTCAGCACATACTTGGTGTTGGCAAAGTCGGGCGTTTCAATGTCAGGCCCCCAGGTGGGTTCCATGCCGATCTTTTTGGATGACTCGCAAACAGAGGTGTGGTTAAGCACACTGTCAGACCCCAGGGTTTGCATGAAGCGGTCGATCGTTCCACCCGTGCGGTTGCGCCCGTATTTCAGAAAAGCGGTGTTGGGGTCTTCCTTGATGGCGGCATCAAGTTTGC
>JBGSRY010000472.1:0-5536 GCA_041737325.1 Rhodoferax sp.
GACGGCAAACTCGCCGCCGAACGCTATGCCAGCGGTTATGACAAGGACACCCGATTCATCAGCTGGTCGATGGCCAAGACCATCACCGGCGTGCTGATCGGGATGCTGATTGCCGATGGCAAGCTGAGCCTGGATGAACCACACCGCCTATGCCGGCCAGGCCATTCTGAGCAACGCCAGCTGCACCACCAACTGCCTGGCCCCGGTGGCCAAAGTGCTGCATGACAAATGGGGCATCAAACGCGGCCTGATGACCACCGTGCACGCCGCCACCGCCACGCAGAAAACCGTGGATGGCCCCAGCAACAAAGACTGGCGCGGCGGCCGCGGCATTCTTGAAAACATCATCCCCAGCAGCACCGGCGCGGCCAAAGCGGTGGGCGTGGTGATTCCCGAGTTGAACAAAAAACTCACCGGCATGGCGTTTCGGGTGCCCACCAGCGACGTCAGCGTGGTGGACTTGACCGTGGAGCTGAACCACGCTGCCAGCTACGCCGACATTTGTGCCGAAATGAAAGCACAAAGCCAGGGCGCACTCAAAGGCGTGTTGGGCTACACCGAGCAAAAAGTGGTGTCCACTGACTTCCGTGGCGAAGTGTGCACCAGCACCTTTGATGCCGATGCCGGTCTGGCGCTGGACGGCACGTTCGTCAAGGTGGTGAGCTGGTACGACAATGAATGGGGCTACTCCAACAAGTGTCTGGAAATGGCCCGCGTGGCGGCCCTGTACAAAGCCTGATGCTGGCTGGACAGGGGCGATGCCCGCGTCCCGAAGGTGGTTGATTTATTTGAGGAGTTTTGAATGAAAGTTTTGCGTTTTGCTGATGTCATTGCGAGTGGTTTTGTGGCGGGCAAGCGGGTCTTCATCCGCGCCGACCTGAACGTGCCGATGGACAAAGAAGGGCACATTTCTGAGGACACCCGCATCCGCGCCAGCGTGCCGTGCATCCAGATGGCGCTGGACGGCGGTGCGGCGGTCATGGTCACCAGCCACCTGGGCCGCCCGACCGAGGGCGAATTCAAGCCCGAAGACTCTCTGGCTCCGGTGGCCAAGCGCCTGGGTGAGTTGCTGGGGCGTGAGGTACCGGTGCTGGCCAACTGGGTAGACGGGGTCGATGTCAAGCCCGGCCAACTGGTGATGCTGGAAAACTGCCGCGTCAACAAGGGTGAAAAGAAAAACGACGAGACCCTGGCACGCAAGCTTGCGGCCCTGTGCGACGTGTTTGTGCACGATGCCTTTGGCACCGCGCACCGCGCCGAGGGCACTACCTACGGCATTGCCCAATACGCCCCAATAGCCTGCGCCGGCCCCTTGCTGGCGGCTGAAATTGATGCCATCAACAAGGCCCTGGCCAATCCCAAGCGCCCGCTGGTGGCGATTGTGGCTGGCAGCAAAGTGTCAACCAAACTGAGCATCCTGCAAGCGCTGTCCAAAAACGTGGATGGCCTGATTGTGGGCGGCGGCATTGCCAACACCTTCATGCTGGCGGCTGGCCTGAAGATTGGCAAGAGCCTGGCCGAGCCATCGCTGCTGGGCGAGGCCACGGCGGTGATTGCCGCCATGAAGGCGCGTGGCGCGGCCGTGCCCATTCCCACCGACGTGGTGTGCGCCAAAACCTTTGCTGCTGATGCCGTGGCCACTGTCAAAGCCGCCACCGATGTGGCTGACGACGACCTGATTCTGGACATTGGTCCACAAACCGCAGCCAAGTTGGCCGAGCAGCTCAAGGCCGCCGGCACGATTGTCTGGAACGGCCCCGTGGGCGTGTTTGAATTTGCCGCGTTTGAAGGCGGCACCAAGGCCATTGCACAAGCCATTGCCGCGTCCAGCGCCTTTTCAATCGCCGGTGGCGGTGACACGCTGGCGGCCATTGCCAAGTACGGCATAGAAAAAGACGTGGGCTACATCAGCACCGGCGGTGGCGCGTTTTTAGAAGTGCTGGAGGGCAAGACCTTGCCGGCCTTCGAGATTCTGCAAAAGCGCGCTGCGGGTTAATTTTTTTAAAACTACCAGGAGACAACACTATGGCTTTCGTATCCCTTCGTCAACTGCTTGACCACGCTGCCGACCACAGCTACGGCGTGCCCGCCTTCAACGTCAACAACCTGGAGCAAATCCAGGCCATCATGGAAGCCGCTGCCACCACCGACAGCCCGGTGATTTTGCAGGCCAGCGCGGGGGCGCGCAAATACGCCGGTGAAGCCTACCTGCGCCACATGGTGCTGGCGGCGGTGGAGTCGTTCCCCGACATTCCGGTGGTACTGCACCAAGACCACGGGGCCACACCTGCGGTTTGCCAGCAAAGCATCCGCAGCGGCTTTACCAGCGTCATGATGGACGGCTCTTTGCGTGAAGATGCCAAAACCCCGGCCAGCTACGAGTACAACGTGGACACCACCCGGCGCGTGTGCGAGATGGCGCACGCCGTGGGCGTGTCAGTAGAGGGCGAACTCGGTTGCCTGGGCAGCCTGGAAACTGGCGAAGCCGGGGAAGAAGACGGCGTGGGCGCTGAGGGCAAGCTCAGCCACGACCAGATGTTGACGGACCCGGTGCAAGCCAAAGACTTCGTGGCACAAACCGGTGTGGACGCGCTGGCCATTGCCATTGGCACCAGCCACGGTGCGTACAAGTTCACCCGCCAGCCCACCGGCGACATTCTGGCCATTGACCGCATTGCGCAAATCCACGCGCAAATTCCCAATACGCACTTGGTGATGCACGGCTCAAGTTCTGTGCCGCAAGAGTGGCTGGCCATCATCCGCCAATACGGTGGCGACCTGAAAGAAACCTACGGTGTGCCGGTGGAAGAAATTGTGCGCGGCATTGCCCGTGGCGTGCGCAAGGTCAACATCGACACCGACATCCGCCTGGCCATGACCGGAGCCATGCGCGAGAGCTTTGCCAAAAACCCGAGCGAATTCGACCCGCGCAAATCACTCATCGCCGCGCGCAAGGCCGCCGCTGGCATTTGCAAGCTGCGCTTTGAAGCCTTTGGCTGCGCCGGTTTTGGCAGCAAGATCAAGCCGATTCATCTGGATGTGATGGCGACGCGCTACGCTTGAACCCCGCCACGTTGTGACCCGGCTGCGTTTAAAACGCGCAGCACGCAGGCCACGCGCTGACCCAACGCGCCAGTGCTTCTGAAATGGACAGGGTGCAGGGCTGTGGGTGCAAGCCCAACACCACAGCAGCCTGGTTCAACGCGGCCAGCGGGTCACGCAAGTCCAGCGCCTGTGCGCCATTTTGTTTGCTGAGCTTTTCGCCATTGCTACCCAGCACCAGCGGTGTGTGCTGGTAGCGTGGGGTGGGCAGGTGCAGGGCGCGCTGCAGCAGTATTTGGCGCGCGGTGTTGTCAGCTAAATCTGCGCCGCGCACCACGTCGGTGATGCCTTGCCCAGCGTCGTCGACCACCACCGCCAGTTGGTAGGCAAAACAGCCATCGGCGCGTTTGAGGATGAAGTCCCCCACCTCGGCGGCCACGTCCTGCTGCTGTGCGCCCAGCCTGCGGTCGTGCCAATGCAATAGCGCTGCGGGTGCTTCATTTGCTATTGAATGTGTAGCTTCTAGCCCTTTTATATCAAGGGCTAGAGGCCAATTTTGTTTATAAAAATGGGTGTTGAAGCGCCAGGCTCGCGCGGCTTTGCCTTGTAGACCAGTGCGGCAAGTACCGGGGTAGACGCGTTCGCCGTGGCGCGGTTGGATGACACCGGCGCGGCCCAGTGCCAGCGCAATGTCCTGGCGTGAGCAGGCGCAGGGGTAGGCGTTGCCTTGGGTGATCAGTTGATCCAGCGCCTGTTGGTACAGGGGGCTACGTTGCGACTGGTACAGCGGCTCCCCGTCCGGGTGCAGGCCGCAGTGGGTCAGCTGTTGCAAGATAACTGGTGCCATGCCGGGCAGGCAGCGCGTGCGGTCCACGTCTTCTAGGCGCACCAGCCATTCGCCGCCATGCGCTTTGGCATCGAGCCAGCTGGCCAGTGCCGCCACCAGCGAGCCGGCGTGCAGCGGGCCGGTGGGCGAGGGCGCAAAACGACCGGTGTAGCGGGTCACATTGCAGCAGCCAGCGCCAGCTCCAGACCCGACACAAAGGCATCCTCAACGCGGTGGCCAAGGCACCAGTCGCCCATCACGCCCAGGCCTTTTTTGCTGTCCCACAGGTGGGTTTTACCCAGCGGTTGCAAGGTTTTGGCATACAGCCAGCGCTGGCTGTCCACATGGGCGGGTTCAGCACGGATGCCGGTGACTTCTGTGAAAGCCTTGAGCAGTTTGGCCTGGGCACGTGCCGGGTCGTCGTGCAGGTGTTCTTGCGACCAGGCGGCGCTGGCTTGTACCGTCCAGCGTTCGATCGGTTCGCGCCCTGGTTTGCTGGATTCACGCGCCAGCCAGGCGATGCGGTGGTGGGTGCTGCGGGCGGCGTTCCATTGCGGGCCAAAGGCATGCATGCCGGGCTGCATGGCTTGCGGAAAAGCCAGCATCAAGGTCCAGCACGGGGCTACTTTGACTTGCGCGATGGACTTCACCCAAGCTGCGGCCTGCTTTGAATGTTGCAGCAGGTCATGTGCTTGCACGCTGGGGATGGCCAGCAAAACCGCGTCAAAACCAGAGAACACATGCTGTGTGCCCTCCAGGCTTTCGGTGCGCAACTGCCAGTGTTTGGCGTTCAGGGCATCGGGTTCGATTTGCATCACCCGGGTTTGCATTTGAATCTGGCCGGCCGCAGCCAGGGGCTCCGCCCAACCCGCCACCAGCGACTTCATGCCCGGCACGCCAACCCAATGGAATTCACGTGTGGCCAGACCCGGCGCGGTGACGTGGCCCAGTGCATCCAGCAGTTGCACGCTGTTGGCGCTCCAGCGTTTGCACAGTTTGGGGGTGGTTTCGAGCGTGCGCACAAAACGGGCATCACGTGCGGTGAAATATTGTGTGCCGTGGTCAAACGAGCCAAAGGCGCTGTCACGGGTGGCCATGCGCCCGCCCAGGCCGCGGCTTTTTTCGAACACGGTGACGCGGTGGCCGGCTTGCACCAGTGTGCGCGCGCAGGTGATGCCGGCCATGCCAGCGCCGATGATGGCAAAGTGTTTGGGGGTGCGTGGGGTTGTACTCATGGTTTTCTCCGTTGGTTGTGACCGACTTTACACGCCCCGGTGACGCTCCAGCAAAGCCGCGCGTGTGGTGGCACTTTCCAGCTGCGCCAGCCACCATTGCAAGGCCTTGCCCTGCGTGCCATTGCCGGCGGTGCGCCAGGCGTAATTGACGCGCACCGAGCGCGCCGGGCTTTGTGTGGTTTTCACCACCAGGCGGCCGGCTTCAATGTAGGGGCCCGCCATGCATTCGGGTACCGAGCCGCAGCCCAGGCCTCGCAAGTGGGCATCCAGCTTGTCGTGCATGGTGGCGACGGTGAACACGTCTTGCCCACCCAGCAAGCCAATGGTGACACCTTGCCCACGGCTGATGGTGTCGGCCACGGCCACGGCGCGGTGGGCGCGCATCTGCTCATCGCTGAGGGGTTCGGGTGCGTTGGCCAGCGGGTGGTGCGGG
>JBGSRY010000475.1:0-7695 GCA_041737325.1 Rhodoferax sp.
GGCCGGGGCACAGCGAACCAGCGAACCGCCAGTGCAGCGCAGCCATAAAACACACAAACCAATAGCGGCAGTGCGCTCTGTTGCGGCAGCCACAGGAATATCCCGCCTTGCAGCAGCACCAACATCACCCCCAAGGTGGCGCGTGCCGTCATGAAGGCGCGCCAAAGCCGTTCAAACTCCTGTGGCCGATGGGTGTATTCCGGCTTGGGTTCCAGCAATACCGAACCCAACCAGCTGGGCAACTTTGACGACGCTGCCATTCAAGGCTCCGCTTGGTGCAAATGCTCCTGCGAGCAATAGCTTCCTTCAAGTCCTTTGATGGCCTCGATGGCGGGTAAGTGGATGCCGCATTGGGTACAACGCAACATGTCCTGTGGCTCGACTGGTGTGGCGGGTGGGATGTTTTGGTTGGCCTGCGTTTGCCGATGGCGAAAAAACCAGATGCCAACCCAGACCACGATCAGCAACGCGATGAATTTCACAAAGTTCGCCCCAAAACGACTTCCATCACAAAGCGCGACCCGACATAAGCCAGCAGCAACAAGCCCGACCCGATGTACAACACCCGCACGGCCTGCCGACCGCGCCAGCCAAAGCGCATGCGCCCGACCATCAACACGGCAAAAGTGACCCACGACAAACAGGCAAAAATAGTTTTGTGATTCCACTGCAACGCATGCGCGCTGCCATACAAGGCATTGCCAAACAACAAGCCGGCCAACAGGGTGGCCGAGAGCAACACAAACCCCACCGTGACAAAACGGAAGGTGACCCGCTCCATGGTCAAAATGGGCATGCCGGTCAAGCCGTCAGCGGCGCTGCGAATCCGCGCTTCGGCACGCCCCATCAACCAGGCATGGGCCACCGCCACCGCAAACAAACCATACGACGCAATACCAAATGCCAGGTGCAGGGGCAACCAGGTGGATGCCTTGTCACTCAACGGACTGCCTGGGAACAGCAAGGCCAACAGCACCCCCACCGAGCCAGCCCCGGACATCAGCCAGGGTTTTTTGAATTGGGGATAAACGTAACCTTCAATCGCATACACCAACCCCACCAGCCAGGCGGTCAGCGACAGAGCTGGGGCAAAACCAAACCGGGGCTCTGTGCCCCACAGCCCCATCACAAGCAGCATGGCATGCAACCCCCATGCCAACCAGACCATGACATGGGTCAGGGTTTGATGTGGACGTGCGGTTCCGGTTGCAGAGACACCATAGGCCGCTGCGGCGGCCAAAGACAGCGTCAGGGTCAAAGGGGAAGCACTGGCTAAAATGGAGGGTAGAGATACCATCTCCCGATGATATCTCCCCCGTCGAACCGTGCTTGCGACTTTCACCGCACACGGCTCACATACGACCACTGACTTGTTGACTTCACAGGGCTGCATAGCCCTCCATCACTTCACCAGATTAAAGTCCCCCGTACTGAGGACCGGCTTGATAACCTTCAAACCCAGGGCGTGGACACGCCTGTGACAGATCGGATGTAACAGTACCCGATTGGAGAGAGCATCACTCCCACCTAGCTGCCGATAGACGATATGGTGGTCGTCCATGTTTTCATCAGCTATGTCTATCTCTTGCTCACAGAGAGCGCACTTACCGTCTTGGTCGTACCACAGGGAAGCCCTTTGCGCGCTCCATATGGAGTCACCCATTCTTTGCACGCGCAGCTTTTCCCCGTAAGCGACCCAATCGGGATGGAAAGGGTTGTAATCTCCTTTCACCTTGATGTGGCGGACAATTTTCATGTCTACCAGGGAATACAGCGGTAGCGGTATTCTTTCATCGCCCCCAAATGGGTCGTCTTGCAATCCCGCGAATCGGCGGCGTGAGCCGCACTGTTTCCAGTAGTGGGAATACACCCACCCTTTGGTTTTGCGAGGATGTGTATGCAGACACCAGCGCATCAACTTCCAGTAAATTAGGTTGTCAATTTTGCTGAAGGTCTGTTTTGCGACCGTCCCCTTATGGTACTGAGCCCAGCCCTTGAGGACTGGACTCAGGCGCTGTATCAGCACTTCTACTGGATCTTTCGACCGCGATTTCTTGATGATTTCCTTCACCTTGCTGTAGAACGCTTTCACGTTTTTCTGACTCGGTTTGATGAGTAGCTTGCCCCCGTATTTACGGAAGTTCCACCCTAGAAAATCAAACCCTTGGTCGATATGCACAATGCGCGTCTTTTCCTCGGACAGCGTCAGTCCCCGCTCGCGCAGGAATTCGACTATCCATGGTCGGATCGTGTTTTCAAGCAGCTCTTTCGAGCCCCCTGTTACCACAAAGTCATCGGCATACCGGACTAGGTTCACTTTCCCCGTCTTGGCTTTACCGACCCCCAGCTTTTCCCGAAGAAATTGCATGAGTCCCGTTTCCAGCCCGTTGAGGGTGACGTTCGCGAGCGTCGGCGAAATGATGCCACCTTGCGGTGTGCCATCGTTCGTGCGTAGGAGTTGACCCGCGTCAACCACTCCAGCTTTCAACCATTTCTTTAGTATCACCCTGTCCATATGGACATGGCTCAACAGCCAGTCATGGTTAATGTTGTCAAAGAACCCTTTGATGTCTGCATCCAGCACCCATGCGGCCGAAGCCTTCTGAGATAAAGACACAAACAACTGGCTCCGCGCGTCGTGCGTAGATCGTCCTATTCTGAATCCATATGAATTCGGATCGGACGTGCATTCCACAGTCGGTTCCAGCGCAAGCAGGTAGAGTGCTTGCATCGCTCGGTCCGTCAGAGTCGGTATGCCCAATGGCCTTTCCTTCCCATTAGCCTTTGGGATATAGACCCGCCGCAGGGGGCGAGCCCGGTATCCCTTGGAGTTCAGACAACTGATCGCATTCCATTTCTTTTCCGGTGTGTCCCATAGGTCGTGATCGACGCCACGCGATCTCTTCCCCCGGTTTTCAGTCACTCTCCTGACCGCCAATGCCTTGGCCTGCCAGGATCGGACCAGACTTCTGGTGAGTTTTGCAACCCTTCGAAAATCTTTTCCAGTTTCTGCCTTCGCGATTTGCATCTGCACCTTACCGACAAATTGCATGACCAGCTTCCAATCGATGGAATGCCAGTCCTGTATCTTGCCTGGAGACGCAGCATCATTGCTGATGTTTTCCATACCTTCTCCAGTTAGGTTTGACCCATTGAAGACGGTACTCACCCAGAGGGCAAGCACCCTCTGGGTCGTTTTGAAGTTCAGACAACTATCACGTTGTCGCACCTGAAGTAAGTCAGCCGACTTTCGTCGCAGGCATAACCCTATTCCAGCCATTACAGCCAGACATTTGCTTTTTACTTCTTCCTCTGCCCCCTCCAACATGGCCGTTGATTACTCGCAGGTTGCCAGCACCTTACGGTGCTGGCGGTGAGTGGGGTTTACCTCGTTTCCCTCTGTGCCCAGTCTGGCGGCTGCCAGACAGAAGGGGGTTAGGGACTCTCTATCCGCCGGAAGTCGTTTGGGAACGATGCGAAGTAGATGACATGCGCATCCTGACTTCACGCCTTTTGGCCGCAGCTCCTCCCTTGCGGGAGAGACAAGCGTAAGCTGCTTACTGTTAACGACGGTTCAGACGAGAGTTCACATTACATTTCCCATACCCTTTACCTCGGCGACCTTCCCACTGCTTGTTCGTGGAATTGGAGCTGACTCGCGTCAGCCTTGTGTGCTGACGCACAGATCGTTTACCCGTAGCTCCGCACCCCCGGATTACTCCAGACGCACGTACAGTCGAGGTCACGTCGTTCCAGACGTGGTTTTGGTGGAAAAACAAGACACAGAGAGCGGTAGCGCTCTCATTACCAGTACCTTCCTGTCGCAAATTAATTGCAACAAGTTGTAACAAAGCCTTTCCTTGCGGAAATATGTCTCTAATTGGCAACGAATTACATCCCTTGGGGATGAAATTCACCATTCCCGCACCCTAAAGGAGCGGGCTGGAGCAGCCAAATAGAGCCATTTGGCTGCCACAAAGTTAACCCATTTTGAGGGGGCGGAATGGAACCTCCTGAGAGGGAAACCATCCACTGGTATAGTCGGTCTTAAAGACCGAATGAGGCGACATCGAGTCGCACCATCCCCACAGTTTAGCGTTTTGTTACCCGCCATTTTTCGGTGGCCCAACCCAGGTTCCGCCCGCCGGACCTCATTTCATATGGCTTCCGCCCTTACCGACAAACTCTCCCGCCTGGTCAAAGAAATTCGCGGTCAGGCCCGCATCACCGAAAGTAACGTGGCCGACATGCTGCGCGAAGTGCGCATGGCCCTGCTGGAGGCCGACGTGGCCCTGCCTGTGGTGCGCGACTTCATTGCCCGCGTGAAAGAAAAAGCCCTGGGGCAAGACGTGCTGGGGTCATTGACACCCGGTCAGGCCTTGGTGAGCATCGTCAACAAAGAGTTGGCGCTGACCATGGGCGACGGTGTGGCTGACATCAATTTGGCCGCGCAACCCCCTGCCGTGATCCTGATGGCCGGTTTGCAAGGCGCGGGCAAGACCACCACCACCGCCAAGCTGGCCAAACACTTGATTGAAAAGCGTGGCAAAAAAGTACTCACGGTGTCGGGTGACGTATACCGACCTGCCGCCATTGAACAGCTTAAAACCGTGACCGCCCAAGCCGGGGCCGAGTGGTTTGCCAGCACACCCGATCAACGCCCGGTCGACATCGCCCTGGCCGCGCTGGACTACGCCAGAAAGCACTACTTTGACGTGCTGCTGGTGGACACCGCTGGCCGCCTGGCCATTGACGAAGCGCTGATGCGTGAAATCAAAGACCTGCACGCCGCCATCCACCCGGTGGAAACCTTGTTTGTGGTCGATGCCATGCAGGGCCAGGACGCGGTCAACACGGCCAAAGCTTTTAAAGACGCGTTGCCACTCACCGGCATCGTCCTGACCAAACTCGACGGTGACTCGCGCGGTGGCGCGGCCCTGTCCGTACGCCAGGTCACCGGTGCACCGATCAAGTTCGCCGGTACCAGCGAAAAACTCGATGGTCTTGAAGTATTTGATGCCGAACGTCACGCCGGGCGCGTGCTCGGCATGGGCGACATCCTGGCCCTGGTGGAGCAGGTCACCGCCGGCGTGGACATGGCCGCTGCGCAAAAATTGGCCGCCAAGGTCAAAAGCGGTGCCGGTTTTGACCTGAACGATTTTCTGGGTCAAATCCAGCAAATGAAGCAAATGGGTGGTCTCTCCAGCTTGATGGACAAGCTGCCGGCGGCCATGGCCGCCAAAGCCGGTCAAGTCGACCTGGGACGGGCCGAAAAAGACATCAAGCGCAAGGAAGGCATCATCCACAGCATGACCCCGCTGGAGCGGCGCAAGCCCGATCTCATCAAAGCCACGCGCAAGCGCCGCATTGCGGCCGGGGCTGGCGTGCAGGTGCAGGAAGTCAACCGCATGCTGAAGGAATTTGAGCAGATGCAGGACATGATGAAAAAAATGAAAGGCGGCGGCATGATGAAAATGATGAAACGCCTGGGCGGCATGAAAGGCATGGGTTCCGGCATGCCCAAGATGCCGTTTTAACGATGCATCAAAATCTACATGCCATTTAGGCATGCAGCCAAGGCGTGGTCGAATGGAAAACCAACCCAAGTGAAGGCGACTCGTTTTACTTTCTTGACTCGGACGGACACCAACTGGAAGCGCATCCAGGTTCGCTGCAAACGCGACTGGCCCAATGCCACCAGATGCCCTACAAGAACATGGTGTTTTTTGACTGAGCCCCTCAAACCCCCAAGCGCCTTGGCTAAAGCACAGCCGCATCCAGCATCGCCACCTCACCGCGCAGCGTGAAGGTGCGGGTCTCGGAAATGGTCACATCCACCATTTGCCCGATCAGGCGCGGCTGGCCGATGAAGTTGACCACGCGGTTGCATTCGGTGCGGCCCATCAGCTCGCCCGCGTCGCGCTTGGATGCGCCTTCCACCAGCAGGCGCTGGCGCGTGCCCACCAAGCTGGCACTGATACGCGCCATGTTGGCGTTGATGTGGGCCTGCACCGCTTGCAGGCGGCGCAGCTTCACCTCGTGTGGCGTATCGTCATGCAAATTGGCGGCGGGCGTGCCAGGGCGCGGACTGAAGATGAAGCTGAATGAATTGTCAAACCCCACGTCATCCATCAGCTTCATCAGCCGGGCGTGGTCGTCTTCAGTCTCGCCAGGGAAACCCACAATGAAGTCGCTGCTGAGCGCCATGTTGGGTCGAATCGCGCGCAGTTTGCGCACCGTGCTTTTGTACTCCATGGCGGTGTAACCACGCTTCATGGCCATCAAAATCCGGTCGCTGCCGTGTTGCACCGGCAGGTGCAGGTGGCTGACCAGTTTGGGCAGTTTGTCGTAGGCGGCAATCAGCGCCGGGGTGAACTCGTTGGGGTGGCTGGTGACATACCGGATGCGCTCGATGCCGGGAATGTCGTGCACGTATTCCAGCAGCGTGGCAAAGTCGGCCACCTCCGCCGTGTCGCCCATCGGTGCACGCCAGGCGTTGACGTTTTGCCCCAGCAGAGTGATCTCTTTCACGCCCTGATCGGCCAGGCCCGCCACCTCCACCAGCACATCTTCAAAGGGGCGGTGCACTTCTTCACCACGGGTGTAGGGCACCACGCAGTAACTGCAGTATTTGGAGCAGCCTTCCATGATGCTGACAAAGGCGCTGGCCCCTTCAACACGCGCTGGGGGCAGGTGGTCAAACTTCTCAATTTCAGGAAAACTGATGTCCACTTGCGAACGGTTCAAGCGGGCACGTTCATCCAACATCTGCGGCAGACGGTGCAGGGTTTGCGGGCCAAACACCACGTCCACATAAGGGGCACGGGCAATGATGGCCTCGCCCTCCTGGCTGGCGACACAGCCGCCGACACCAATCAATGCCCCTTTTTTCTTCAGGTGCTTGACCCGTCCCAGGTCAGAGAAGACTTTTTCTTGCGCCTTCTCACGCACCGAGCAGGTGTTGAACAAAATCAGGTCGGCTTCTTCTACGTTGTCGGTCTGGGTATAGCCCTGGGCAGCGCCGAGCACATCGCTCATCTTGTCCGAGTCGTACTCGTTCATCTGGCAGCCGTAGGTTTTGATGAAGACTTTTTTGGTCATGCTGACACCCATCTAAATACTATCAATTAAATAGCATGTAGCCTATTTACAACAAGGGCTACAGCCTGATTTTTTATAAATTAAAGAGATGCCGAAGGCAGCCAGCAACAGCCCACGCCAGCGGGCCGGCGGCATCACTGCGACTGAAACTTGGGCAGCTGGTCGAACGGCGTTTTGCCGTCATCGGTTTTGGCTTTGTCGGCATCGGAGCCGAAGGTGAAATTGGTGATGGGCTCCATCCCTGCACGCTCTTGCGCAGCCTCGGCGGCGCTCAGCACCCATACCTCATGCACCTGCCCCTGCGCGTTGCGCACATAGTGCACCAGCACCGACTGCCCCACCAGCGCACCGGACATGAGCAACTGGTTGTGGGGCCCTTTGATACGTGCGCCGGGGGAAAGGCGCTCGGCCTGCCCGTTGAGCAACACGTTCGGCGGACTCGTGACTTCCAGCATGGCACCGCGCGCGGCGGCCGGAAATTGACGCACCTGTTGTGCAAAAACGGTTTGTGGCAGCAAGCTGATGCCTATCAGCAAGCCGGCCAAAGCGAAAAACAAACGCCGAGATCGGCAAAGGCAGCGGTTCATGGTGTTC
>JBGSRY010000513.1:0-2042 GCA_041737325.1 Rhodoferax sp.
CTCCAGCATTGATGATCCCGGTCGGTTGGCCGACACCATTGCAGCGCATTTGCCGTTGAAACTCGAAAACAAGCAGGCAGTGCTGGATTTGAGCGGCGTGCGCGATCGTTTGGAAAATCTGTTTGAACAGATTGAGCGCGAAGTCGACATTTTGAATGTGGACAAAAAAATCCGTGGCCGGGTCAAACGCCAAATGGAAAAAAACCAGCGTGATTTTTATTTGAATGAGCAGGTCAAAGCGATTCAAAAAGAGTTGGGCGAAGGTGAAGACGGCGCTGACATTGATGAAATCGAGAAAAAAATCAAGGCCGCCAAGATGCCTAAAGAGGCATTGAAAAAGGTCGAAGGCGAATTAAAGAAGCTCAAACTGATGTCGCCCATGTCGGCAGAAGCGACAGTGGTGCGCAATTACATCGATGTTTTAACCGGCTTGCCGTGGACGGGTAAGACCAAAATCAAGCACAACCTGGTCAATGCAGAAACGGTGCTGAACGAAGACCATTACGGCCTTGACAAGGTCAAAGACCGCATTCTTGAGTACCTTGCAGTCCAACAACGTGTGGACAAGGTGAAAGCTCCGATCTTGTGCCTGGTGGGGCCACCGGGTGTGGGCAAAACATCATTGGGTCAATCCATCGCCAAGGCGACCGGGCGCAAGTATGTGCGCATGGCGTTGGGCGGCATGCGTGACGAGGCCGAGATTCGCGGCCATCGCCGCACCTACATTGGGGCCATGCCCGGCAAGGTGCTGCAGAGCCTGTCCAAGATTGGCACGCGCAACCCCTTGTTTTTACTCGACGAAATTGACAAGCTGGGTACAGACTTCAGAGGTGACCCATCCAGCGCATTGCTGGAGGTGTTGGATCCTGAGCAAAACCACAAGTTTGGGGATCATTACGTTGAGGTTGACTTTGACTTGAGCGATGTGATGTTTGTGGCGACATCTAACTCGATGAACATTCCTCCGGCCCTGCTTGATCGCATGGAAGTGATTCGTTTGTCGGGTTACACCGAAGATGAAAAAACCAACATTGCCATCAAGTACCTGTTGCCCAAGCAGCTTAAAAACAACGGTGTTAAAGCGTCTGAGTTGATGGTGACTGAAGCAGCGGTACGGGACATTGTTCGCTACTACACGCGTGAAGCGGGCGTGCGCTCATTGGAGCGTGAAATTTCCAAAATTTGCCGCAAGGTCGTCAAAGGCTTGCAGCTCAAGCAAATGGCGGCCCAAGTCACGGTGAATGGTGACAACCTGAACGATTTTCTGGGGGTGCGCAAGTACGACTACGGCCGTGCTGAGAAGAAAAACCAGGTAGGCCAGGTCGTTGGTTTGGCCTGGACTGAAGTGGGCGGCGATTTGCTCACCATAGAGGCTGCAATGATGTCTGGCAAGGGTGTCATCACCCGTACCGGTTCATTGGGCGATGTGATGAAAGAATCGGTTGAGGCTGCTCGAACTGTGGTGCGCAGCCGCTCCCGCCGATTGGGCATCAAGGATGAGTTTTTTGAGAAAAAAGACATTCATATTCACGTGCCAGACGGCGCCACACCCAAAGATGGCCCCAGTGCAGGTGCGGCCATGACGACGGCGTTTGTGTCGGCCATGACGGGCATCCCGGTGCGTTGTGATGTGGCCATGACGGGCGAGATCACGTTGCTTGGTGAGGTTACGGCCATTGGTGGTTTGAAAGAAAAATTGTTGGCCGCGTTGCGCGGCAACATCAAGACCGTTTTGATTCCAGAAGACAACGCCAAAGACCTGCAGGATATCCCTGAGAATGTCAAAAATGGTCTTGAAATTGTGCCCGTGCGCTGGATCGACAAAGTGCTTGAAGTCGCCCTGGAGCGCATGCCAACCGCGTTGCCCGACGACGAGCCGTTGGCGGTTGCACCAGTGGCTGCGACTTTGGCGACAGCAGAGCCAGTCGGTGCGGTCAAACACTGAATAATTTCTGTTTGCAGCATTTGGAGTCAATAAAAGTTACGCTATAATCTAGGGCTTGAAACGCGGGAATAGCTCAGTTGGTAGAGCGATACCTTGC
>JBGSRY010000549.1:0-12945 GCA_041737325.1 Rhodoferax sp.
CGAGGTGGTCGACAACTCCATCGACGAAGCCTTGGCCGGCCATTGCGACGACATCGTCGTCACCATCCACACCGACAACTCGGTGAGCGTGGTGGACAACGGGCGTGGCATCCCCACCGGTGTCAAGATGGACGACAAGCACGAGCCCAAGCGCAGCGCCGCCGAGATCGCGCTCACCGAGCTGCACGCCGGTGGCAAGTTCAACCAAAACAGCTACAAAGTGTCAGGCGGCCTGCACGGCGTGGGCGTGAGCTGCGTCAATGCCCTGAGCAAAATGCTGCGCCTGACGGTGCGTCGCGACGGCAAAGTGCATGTGCTTGAATTCAGCAAGGGTTTCGTGCAAAACCGCCTCACTGAACTGGTGGCAGGCGTTGAAGTCTCTCCCATGCAGGTGACCGGTGAAACCGAACGCCGTGGCACCGAGGTGCACTTTTTGCCCGACACCGACATCTTCAAGGAAAACAACGATTTTCACTACGACGTGCTGGCCAAACGCCTGCGCGAACTGAGCTTTTTGAACAATGGTGTGCGCATCCGCCTCAAAGACGAACGCAGCGGCAAAGAAGACGACTTCTCGGGTGCTGATGGCGTGCGTGGCTTTGTGAACTTCATCAACAAGGGCAAAACCGTCCTCAACCCCAACATTTTCCACGCCCTGGGCGACCGCCAGAGCGACCAGGACACCAACATTGGCGTGGAAGTGGCGATGCAGTGGAACAGCGGCTACAACGAACAGGTGCTGTGCTTCACCAACAACATTCCGCAGCGTGACGGTGGCACACACCTGACCGGCTTGCGCGCCGCCATGACACGCGTCATCAACAAGTACATCGACGACACCGAAATCGCCAAAAAAGCCAAGGTGGAAGTGACCGGCGACGACATGCGCGAAGGTCTGACTTGCGTGCTGAGCGTGAAGGTGCCTGAGCCCAAGTTCAGCAGCCAGACCAAAGACAAACTGGTCAGCTCCGAAGTACGTGGCCCGGTGGAAGACATCGTGAGCAAGCTGCTGTATGACTACCTGCAAGAGCGCCCGGCAGATGCCAAGATCATCGTCGGCAAGATCATCGAAGCGGCAAGGGCCCGCGAGGCCGCCCGCAAAGCGCGCGACATGACGCGACGCAAAGGCGTGCTGGACGGCATGGGCTTGCCCGGCAAACTGGCCGATTGCCAGGAAAAAGACCCTGCACTGTGCGAGATTTACATTGTGGAGGGCGACTCCGCCGGGGGTTCTGCCAAACAGGGGCGCGACCGCAAGTTCCAGGCCATCCTGCCCTTGCGCGGCAAGATTTTGAACGTGGAAAAAGCCCGTTATGAGAAGCTGCTCACCAGCAACGAAATCCTGACCCTGATCACCGCACTGGGCACCGGCATTGGCAAGGCCGGTGGTTCTACCGGGAACGACGACTTTGACGTGGCCAAGCTGCGCTACCACCGCATCATCATCATGACCGATGCCGACGTGGACGGTGCGCACATCCGCACCCTGCTGCTGACCTTTTTCTACCGCCAGATGCCCGAGCTGGTGGAGCACGGCCACATCTACATTGCGCAGCCACCGCTGTACAAGGTCAAGGCCGGGCGCGAAGAGCTGTATTTGCAAGGCCCCACCGACTTGGACAATTTTTTGACCCGTATCGCCCTGGTCAACGCCAGCGTCCACACCGGGGGCGACAACGCCAACGTCCTGACCGGTGAAGTCCTGGCCGACCTGGCACGAAAGCACCAGCATGCCCAGGCCATCATTGCCCGCCTTGCTCACTTTTTGGATGCAACCGCGCTGCGTGCCATTGCCGATGGCGTGGCCCTGAACCTGGACACGGTGGCCAACGCAGAAGCCTCGGCTGCCGCCTTGCAAGCCTTTTTGCCCGATGCCGAAGTGGCGGGTGAATTTGATGCCCGCACCGACAAACCGATTTTGCGCATCAGCCGCCGCTTGCACGGCAACATCAAAAGCAGCGTGCTGACGCAAGACTTTGTGCACGGTGCTGACTACGCCACCTTGTCTGAGACCGCCAAAACCTTCAAGGGTCTGCTCAGCACCGGCGCGCGCGTGACGCGCGGTGAGGGCGAACGCCAAAAAGAGCTCAAGGTCAACGATTTCCGTGAAGCCATGGCCTGGCTCCTGAGCGAGGCTGAACGCGCCACCAGCCGCCAGCGCTACAAAGGTCTGGGTGAAATGAACCCCGAGCAGCTGTGGGAAACCACCATGGACCCAGCCGTGCGCGTGTTGCTGCGGGTGCAGATTGACGACGCGATTGAAGCCGACAAGGTGTTCACCATGCTGATGGGTGACGAGGTTGAGCCCCGGCGTGAGTTCATTGAAACCAATGCGCTCCAGGCCGGGAACATCGATATTTAATGTTTTAGGCCTATAGCCCTTATATTTAAAGGGCTTGGTGCTACTATTAACATAGTGATTTGAGTGCCATGACCGACAAAAAACCGTTTGAAGTTGCGCGTGAAACGCTCAAGCAGCTGACCGTGCGCAAGCTCGCACCGACACCGCTGAACTACCAGCGCATCTACAACGAGCTGGCCGAACTGCCCAACGAGCCTGCCTTTCCCGCCGAGCGCCTGCGCGACATTGCACTGGCCCTGCCGACCAAAACACCGGGGCAACAAAGGCAGCGCGGTCTGCTTGAATCTGCCATCAACCAGCTCAACTGGGAGGGGGTCAAAAACGCCTTGATGGCCTACGGCGGCTTCAGCCCGCCCGCGCCCGTGCCAAGTGCCGGTATAGCGTTGGTGGACGATGTACCAGCAGCCTCCAAGCCAGCGTTGGCCGCCCCGCCCGAGCCAATGCCGCCTGTCAGTGCCCCGGCGCTGACCGCTGATTTTTTTGCGCAAATTGCCCGCTTGATCGAGTACGCACAACCCGCCCTGGGCCAGGACGATGAACGCTTCACTGAACAAACCCAGACGCTGGTCAAGGCCCTGCGCGCCCCCGATGCCCATGCGGTTGATGTCAAACAGTTGCTGGTCGCCTACGGGCATCGGCTGTCGTTTGCGGCCGAAGACCAGGCCGAGATCAAGCTCATGCTGGTCAAGCTGCTGCACCTGATCATTGAAAACATCAGCCACCTGAGCGTGGACGATGCCTGGCTCAAGGGCCAAGCCGATGCCTTGATGGCGGTGTGTGTTCCGCCCTTGAGCTTGCGCCAGCTCGACGAAGTTGAACAGCGCCTGAAAGACGTGATCTTCAAGCAGACCGAGTCCAAAAACCGGGTGGTGCAGGCACAAGAAGAAATGCGCCAGATGCTGGCCACCTTCATTGATCGCCTGGCCGCCATGACCGAATCCACCAGCGGTTTTCACAGCCAGATGGAAACCAGTGCGCGCTTGATCGAACAAGCCAAGACGATTGAAGAAATCGCCCCGGTGCTCAAAGAAGTGGTAGCCGCCACGCGCCACATGGCGCAAGACAGCCTGACAGCGCGTGACAGCTTGCAGGGCATGCAGCAAAAGGTGCAAGCCACTGAAATTGAAATTGCCAAGCTGCACCAGGAGCTTGACCGCGTCAGCATCCAGGCACGGCATGATCCGCTCACCGGCGCACTCAACCGCCAAGGGCTGGACGAAGCGGTCAACCGTGAGGTTTCCAAGGTCAAACGCATGGACACCCCGCTGTGCATGGCCCTGCTGGATATCGACAACTTCAAAAAACTCAACGACACCCTGGGGCATGCCAATGGCGATGCCGCGCTGCAACACCTGGCCCAGGTCACGCGTGAGGTGATGCGCCCGCAAGACACTCTGGCGCGCTACGGCGGCGAAGAGTTCGTCATTTTGCTGCCCGACACCCCGCTTGAGAAAGGCATCGAAGCCATGACGCGCCTGCAACGCGAATTGACCAAACGCTTTTTCATGGCCGGTACCGAAAAAGTGTTGATCACCTTCAGCGCTGGTGTGGCCCAACTGGTGGCCAACGAGTCGGGTGCAGATGCCATCAAGCGCGCCGACCATGCCATGTACCTGGCCAAGCGAGCCGGCAAAAACCGCGTGCTGGGCGCGTAACCTGAAAGCCACACCATGACTTACCTGCTGCTTGGTCTGGTTCTTTTTTTGGGCGTGCATTCGGTGCGCCTGTTTGCCGATGGCTGGCGCACCCGCTGCCGCAACGCATGGGGCGTACCGGTTTGGCGCGCGGGCTACGCGCTGTTGTCGCTGCTGGGCTTGGCCCTGATCATCTGGGGCTTTGGCCAGGTGCGCCAAGCACCGGTGCAGTTGTGGAGTCCGCCACGCGGGCTGCGTCACGCGGCATCGCTGCTGACGTTTTTGGCATTTGTACTGCTGGCTGCGGCCTACGTGCCCGGCAACCAGATCAAAGCCCGCTTGCACCACCCGATGGTGGTTGCGGTGAAGCTCTGGGCTTTTGCGCATCTGCTGGCCAACGGCAATGTGGGCCACGTGCTGCTGTTTGGTTCTTTTTTGATTTGGGCGGTGCTCAGTTTTACCGCCGCACGGCGGCGCGACCGGCTTGCAGGGGTGCAGTACCCCGCCGGGCAAAGCGGGGCCACGGGTATCACGGTGGCCATCGGCCTGGCACTGTGGCTGGCCTTTACTTTGTGGCTACACGGCTTGCTGATTGGCGTGCGCCCGTTTGGTTGAGTCCCCTGGGTAGGTGACTATTTGATGTTCATGAGCCACTGGATCATGTACTTGGCCACAAAGCCCACCATGCCAAAGGCAAGGCCCAGCATCATGACAAAAAAACCAAATTTACCCGCCTTCGATTCCCAAGCCAATTGGCCAATGATGAACAACATGTAGAGCATCAAACCACCCACGCCAAAAGTCATGCCAAAGGCGGCGATTTGTTCTTCGGTGTAACCAAACATGGGCGGTGCACTTTCTGCGCGACGGGTTAAATTAAAAAAGGCCACAAGTCGCCTTGTAGCCTTTGAAGTGTAAGGTTTGACACCTTGACCCTGCGCGAACAGGGTGTTGGCCGCGCCAGTGCTTAGCCCTTGGGCTGCATCATGCCTTTGCCAGCGTGCGACCCGTGAGCGGCGTGTTGACCGCCCATGCCCTGGGCATCAAAGATTTTTTGTTGCTCAGGTGTCAACACAGCGTAAAACGCCTTGGTAGCCTCGGCACGCTGGTCCATCGCAGCGGTCATCTCACCCATGTGCTGGGCGCGCAGTTCCTTCATCTTGTCGATGCGCGCCGGTGTGGGGAGCTTGGCCAAATCTGCCATCACGACTTGTTTGTCCAGCATGCCCGCAGGTGCTTTGTGGGCCGCCATATAACTGGTCCAGGCCGATTCTTGTGCTGCCGTGATTTTGAGCTGCGTCTTGAGTGCGGCGTGGCGCTTGTCTTGCATGGCCTGCATTTTGGCCGGGTCCATGTGGCCCGCACCGCGGTGGCTCATGCCCTGGCCCTGCATGTCGGCCATTTTGTCGCACTGACCGCCGCCCATGGGCGACTGCGAATAAGCCAGGCCAGCGGCCAGCAACAAACCAGCCACCAGAGAGATTTTTAAATTGGTTTTCATTGCCAAGTCCTTTAAGTTAAAGCCCATGACCAGAAGTGGCATCGGCTTGGGTAGAAGTGTGCTGGGCGCGTGTATCGCGTCGATGTGTCGTGTTCAAAGCTTTGTAAAGTTGCAGTAGAGGCTTGATGTGTTGGTAAGGTGCTTGTCAGTTGATGGCCAAAATGTGTCTTTTGGTAACTTTTGTTAGCGAAAACCCCTAGGCTTGATAAATATTAAGTCTTTTAATATCGCCCTGCATTCAACTTATAAGGAGACTTTGATGCCTTTTTCCACTTCCACCAAACTCCGGCTTTCCCAGGTCGCCAAAGCGGGCTGTGTCGTTGCCGCCCTGAGCCTTGGCTTTGCCAGCACGGCACAAGCGCAAGAAAAAAAATACATGACCCTGGCTGAGCAAATGATCCAGGACATGAAAGACGGCAAGATTGCGCCCCCCGGTGCAGAAGACCACGTCGTTCAAGAGCTGATCATCAAGCGCGCCATTCCGATCACCTACAAATACATCAACACCCTCATGAATACGCCCAATGCCTTTGGCCCCGGCGTGGCGTGCACGGTGTGCCACAACTCCAACGACCCCAGCAAAAGCTACCGTGGCCTGGATTTGTCCACCTGCAAGGGCATGATCGAAGGTGCGACTGAAAAACCCAAACACGTGGTGTTCACCCCAGGCAAAGAACCCAAACGTGACCCGTTGATTCGCCGCCTGCGCAACAACCGCATGCCGCTGGGCATGAGCTTTGACAACCCAACCTACACCGCCAACCACATGCTGGTGAAAAACTGGATTGATGCCGGGGCCAAGAACGATGACAACTTCACCAACAATGTGTTGCCCTTGTTCAAGACCGCCAACGCTTTCGGCCCGGAGTCCCCGGCTTGCACGTCTTGCCACATGTCCAACCAAGAACCTCCAAGCTTTCACGAGTTGAACTTGTCCACCCACGCTGGCATTTTGCTGGGTGCGGACTCGGTCGCCAAGGGTGTGGACAAAGCCACCAAGGTGATCATCCCTGGCAATTCGTCCTTGAGTTTTGTCTGGCAACACTTGTCTGAAGACCGCATGCCACCCGGCATTGCACCGTCTGAACCACGTGACCACCCGAACACCACGATTCTGGCCACCTGGATCAAACAAGGGGCCAAGTGCGATTGATGGTTTCAGGCAAACTGAATCGCCGCCACTTTGTGGCGGCACTCGCAGCAGGTGGGCTTATGCCCACCTTTTCTGTTTCTGCAGCGACCCAAACACCACAGGTGGTGCGTCGCTGGGCCAGTGGCAACGCCCAGCTGGCACCTTTGGCGTTGGTCGATGGCCATGTGTTGTTCAACGGCGACAAAACCTTGGGCCGCATCGACCCTGCGGACAGTGTCCCCACCTGGAACGTGCCGCACCACCTGAGCAGCCCCGCCGTATACCGGCCACGCGCCGCCGGGCAATCGGTCATCAGCGGTGGTCAGCGTGAGTTGGGAGCCTGGGACATGGCCAGTGGCAAGCCACGCTGGCTGCACAAGGCCCTGTTGCAAGTAGGCACGCCTTTTGTAAGCCCTGAACGCACCTATGTGGGTGATGGCCACGAACTGTTGGCGCTGGGCAATGAATCCGGCGCGATCGATTGGCGTTTTCCAGCCGACACCACCGATTGCACCGCCTCTTACGCCCCCACACTGGGCAAGGACACGGTGTTTTTTGGCCCCGGTGACGGCAAACTGTACGCCTTGAATCAGGCCGACGGCCAGCTGAAATGGAAGCTCGACGAAAGCAAAAACTGGCAATACATCCGCCAGATGTACATCACGGGCAACATGCTGGTGGCTGGCACTTACACCGAGCTGCTGTACGGCATTGATGCCACCACGGGCAAGGTCAAATGGACTTTTAAAGCGGGCAACTTCATCAACTCGCACCATGTGGCCGGTGACACCGCCTACCTGTGGTCGCCCACCGGCTGGATTTACGCGATTGACGTGGACACGGGCGCGGTGCGCTGGAAGCACCAAACCACCAAGTACGGCAACAGCGCCGCCAACTGGGGGCCGATGATGGCCGAGATTGTGACGTTCGAAAACCAGGTCTACTGCCTGGACATGAACCAGATGCTGCACGTGCTGGATGCCGACACCGGCCGTGAGCGCCTGCGGCTGCCGTTTGCGCACGATCTGCGTCCCACCGTGTTGCCACTGGCTGGCGGCCGCGCCGTGATGGCGAGCGAAACCGGCGAGGTGCAATTGGTGCAGTGGTAGGCTCTGCGCCATGGCCAAAGAAAAATCCCACTATGTCTGCTCCGAGTGCGGCGCAAGCAGTCCCAAATGGCAGGGCAAATGCCCCAGTTGCACTGCCTGGAACACGCTGATCGAATCAGTCGCTGAAAGCGCTGCACCCACCAAAAACCGTTTTGCTTCCCTGTCCAAAACCGCTGCGGTAGCAGTGCTGGGCGAGATTGATGCGGTCGATTTCGAGCGCACCCCCACGGGGCACGAAGAGCTTGACCGCGTGCTTGGTGGCGGCATGGTCGAAGGTGCGGTGGTGCTGATCGGTGGTGACCCCGGCATCGGCAAATCGACCCTGCTGCTGCAGGCACTGGATTCACTGCAGCGCAGTGGCCAAAGTACGCTGTATGTCACCGGTGAAGAAAGCGGTGCGCAAGTGGCCTTGCGTGCGCGCCGTTTGGGCTTGGAGGGTTCACAGGTCAAGGTGCTGGCTGAAATTGGGTTGGAGAAAATTCTGGCCACGCTGCAAACCATGCAACCCGATGTGGCCGTCATCGACTCGATTCAAACGGTCTATTCAGACCAGCTCACCTCTGCACCCGGTTCGGTGGCGCAAGTGCGTGAATGCGCCGCGCACCTGACACGCTACGCCAAAGCCAGCGACCGCCTGCTGGACCAACCGCAGGGCCGCGCCACCAGCATCGTGCTGGTGGGCCACGTCACCAAAGAAGGCGCGCTGGCTGGGCCGCGCGTGCTGGAGCACATGGTGGACACCGTGCTGTACTTTGAAGGCGACACCCACAGCAGCTTCCGGCTGGTACGGGCAATCAAAAACCGCTTTGGTGCCGTGAATGAAATTGGCGTGTTTGCCATGACCGAAAAAGGCCTCAAAGGGGTCAGCAACCCCAGCGCCATCTTCTTGAGCCAACACCCTGAACCCGTGCCCGGCAGCTGTGTCATGGTGACGTTGGAAGGCACGCGCCCGATGCTGGTCGAAATTCAGGCCCTGGTGGACAGTGGCGGGCCATCTCCCAGGCGCTTGAGTGTCGGGCTGGACAAAGACCGCCTGGCAATGCTGCTGGCGGTGTTGCACCGTCATGCGGGTGTGGCGTGCCTGGACCAGGACGTGTTTGTCAACGCGGTCGGTGGTGTGCGCATCAGCGAGCCCGCTGCCGATCTGGCCGTGCTGCTGGCCATCACCTCGAGCTTGCGCGGCAAGCCGCTGCCCAAAGGTTTTTTTGCCTTCGGCGAAGTCGGCCTGGCGGGTGAGGTGCGCCCCGCCCCGCGTGGTCAGGAGCGCTTGAAAGAAGCCGCCAAACTGGGCTTTAGCGTGGCCGTGGTGCCCAAGGCCAATGTGCCCAAAAACCTCAAATCCAAAGACTTTGAAGGCTTGACCATTCACGCGGTGGATCGCGTTGAGCAGGCCATGGACGTGGTACGCGAGTTGTCCTAAATGCTATTATTTAAATAGCATTAAGCCTTTTAAAATAAAGGGCTAGAAGCCATATTTGCATCAGTATTTGATGATGCTGTTGCCCGAATTCTTGACGCTTGTGCCCACGCTCAGACCAGGGTCGTGGTTGAACGAGAACTGGCCGGTGCGACCGTCGGTGTACTCCACGCTCACCGTCCAGACCTTGCTGGCGTTCATGTTTTCCTGAATCTTTTTACCCGCGTAGGCTCCCCCGGCGGCCCCCGCAATGGTGGCCAGGTCTTTGCCAAAACCGCCGCCCACCTGGTGGCCCAACACGGCCCCGGCGACGCCACCGGCAATCATGCCCACGGCATTGCTGTCGCCGGCTTTTTCGCCCACATGCACGGCGGTCACGCGGGCGCAATCGGTGCACGTGGCGGCTGCCCCCTGGGTTGCATACACGTTGCTGGCCTTGCCAGCTGCCAGGGCTTTGTCATACAACGCTTTGGCATCACGGCGGCATTGCAGCCGGGCTTCTGAGGAGGCTTCGTCGGCGCACAGTTTGACATCTGCGTCGTAGCGGACTTTGGCTTCCTTTGGGGTCAGGGATTTGTCTGGGGTGCTTGACCAGAATTGCGCCTGCGCGCTCAGGCTGCAAGCGCCCCATAACAAGCCGCTGGCGCACATGGAAACCAACAAACGAGGGGTGAAAACTGAGGTCATGAAATTCTCCTGAAATAAAACAAGCGCAACTGCAAAGTGGTGGAATTATTCACCGTTTGCGTTGCACCGCCCTTAAGAATCGCTTAATCGGCAGCCACTACAGTACGCCAATCAGTTCATTTTTGAAAGCCCTCCATGTCTTACACCTCCACTCTTTTGAAAACCTCCCTGGTGATCCTGCTCAGTGCAGGTGGCCTGCAAACGGCTTTTGCTGACGATGACGAAGGCGGTAGCCGCTGGTTCAAATGGGGCAGCAGCGAGCACGACCAAGGTGGCCGTAGCAGCCGTGGTGGCATGGCGATGGCAGCGCCACCGCAATACCAAAAAGAATGTGCCTCGTGCCACATGGCTTACCCCGCTGGTTTGCTGCCAGCAGGTTCATGGCAACATTTGATGGGCAGCCTGAACCAGCATTTTGGCAACGACGCGTCACTTGACGCAGCCAGCGCAAGCGCCATCACGCAGTACCTCACCAGCAACGCCGGCACGTACAAACGGGTCAGCGAAATGCCGCCGCAAGACCGCATCACGCAGTCGTACTGGTTCACCCGCAAGCATGACAGACACGTCAACGCCAGCACCTGGTCACGCCCCAGCATTGGCAGCCGTTCCAATTGCGTCGCCTGCCACCAAGGAGCGGAGCAGGGTAACTTCAACGAGCACAGCGTCAACATTCCGGGTTAATCACAAGGCTCCATGATGCGCACCACAGCTGTTGCAAAAACAAAAATTCTGGTCTGGGATGCCCCCACACGGGTGTTCCACTGGCTGCTGGCCTTGAGCTTTGCCGGCGCTTACGCCACCTCCGAAGGGCGCGGCCTGATGGGCGTGCACCTGACACTGGGCTACACCATGGTGGGTCTGGTGGTATTTCGCGTCATATGGGGCCTGGTGGGCACGCGCTACGCCCGCTTTGCCAGTTTTGTGCGTGGGCCAGCGGCGGTGGCACGCTACGCCAGCAGCATGCTCAGCCCCAAAGCCGAGCACCCGGTGGGCCACAACCCGCTGGGCGCGGTGTCGATTGTGCTGATGCTGCTGTGCACGCTGGTGATTGTGTATACCGGCTGGGTGTATTTCAATGGCGGCGTCCATGCGCTCAAGAGCTTGCATGAAGGGGCCGCCGCGCTGATGGCTACGGTGGTCGGCGTGCATGTGGCAGGCGTGTTGTTTGCCAGCATGATGCAGCGTGAAAACCTGGCGCACGCCATGCTCAACGGGCACAAACAAGGTCGTCCGGAGCAAGCAATACGCTGGTCCTGGTGGCCCGTGGCGTTGCTGGTGCTGGCGGGTGTGCTGGGCTTTTGGTGGCTGCAATGGCAAAGCCCGGCACCCGGTGGCATCGTCAGCTGGGGGCAGCAAAACGCGGCCACCTTCCAGCAAAGCTGGCGCGGTGGCGAAGACGACGACTAAGATCCATAACGATCGACAACGCAAAGGCAAGTGATGCGAATTTTGTTGGCAGAAGATGATGCCATGCTGGGCGACGGGCTGCGTGCCGGTCTGCGCCAGCAAGGCTTCCAGGTGGACTGGGTGCGCGACGGTCTGGCGGCTGAGCGTGAACTGTGCAGCGGCGACTACCAGGCGGCGGTGCTGGACCTGGGCCTGCCGCAAAAAGATGGTCTGGATGTGCTGCAAGCGATTCGCAGCAAAAAAGTGGCCACCCCGGTGCTGGTGCTGACCGCGCGCGACGCGGTGCCTGACCGCATCAAGGGCTTGGACCTGGGCGCGGACGACTATGTGCTCAAACCGGTGGATTTGTTTGAACTGGGTGCACGGCTGCGCTCGCTGGTGCGTCGCTCGCACGGGCAAACCCAGGATGTGTTGACCTGCGGTGCGATCCAGATGAATCCGGCCGGCCGTGAAGTCACGTTTGAAGGCGAAACAGTGAGCTTGTCCACGCGCGAATTCGATTTGCTGCACGCCTTGCTGCTGGCAGTGGGGCGGGTGATGTCACGTGAGCAGCTGGAGCAGCAGCTCTACAGCTGGGGCCATGAGGTCGAGAGCAACGCGGTCGAGGTGCATATTCACCACCTGCGCAAAAAACTCAAGCCCGATCTGATCCAGTCCGTGCGCGGCATTGGCTACAACTTGCTGCGCCCGAAAGCCGAAGCTTGAGCGTGTCATGACGCTGCTGCCCCGCCTTCAATCGCTCCAGGCACGTTTGTTGACGCTGCTGCTGCTGCTGGTGACCCTGGTCTGGCTGGGGGCTGCCGTGTTGACCTGGATCGATGCCAGTGATGTGCTCGACGAGCTGCTGGACGGCCACCTGGCGCAGTCAGCGGCCCTGCTGGTGGTGCAGCAAACCGGGCATGGCAGTGACACCGCCAATGCCACGCGCCATGCCGACCACAACGACCCGGTGGAAGACACCCCCATGCTGCACAAATACGCGCCGCGTGTGGCTTTTCAGGTGTTCCATGAAGGCCGCTTGACGCTGCGCTCAGGCAATGTGGGCGATGCGCCTTTGTCACCTAAAACGACCGGCTTTGAAAGTGTCCAGCTCGGCGATGGCTCGCGCTGGCGGGTGTTTGGAGCCCAGGGCAGCGAAGGCGATGTGCAGGTGTTTGTGGGTGAACAAATCAAATCACGCGACGGCATTTTGTGGGCGGTGCTCAAAGCCGTGCTGATGCCGCTGATGTATGCCCTGCCGTTGCTGGCCGTGGTCGGCTGGCTGGCGGTGCGCAATGGGCTTGCGCCGCTGCGGCACGTGAGCCAGGCGCTGGTACAGCGCCAGCCGCAAGCGCTGGAGCCGGTGCTGCTGGACGACATGCCCACCGAAGTGGAACCCGTGGTCAACGCGCTCAACGCCTTGTTTGAACGCATCCAGACCATGGTGGCGCTGGAGCGGCGTTTTACCGCCGATGCCGCGCACGAACTGCGCACCCCGATTGCCGCCATCCGCACCCAGGCGCAGGTGGCTTTGGGGGCCGTGCATGATGACGCGCAACGCCAACGTGTCCTGCACTACACCCTGGCCGGATGCGACCGCGCCACCCATCTGGTGGAGCAACTCCTTACCCTCTCCCGGTTGGAGTCTTCGGCCAATGCCGCACCCAGTGGTGTGGTGGACGTATCGGCCGTGGCGCAGCGCGTGGCGGCCGAC
>JBGSRY010000623.1:0-4089 GCA_041737325.1 Rhodoferax sp.
CGTGACGCGGTGCTGGCCTGGAGCGGCCAAGCGCCAGCCTATGGCGCTGATGGCCAGCTGCTCACCCGCTGGGACGGCCAAACCTTCAAAACCCATTCGGTCACGGGCGCGCCAGTGCCCGATGAAGCCGCACAAGTGCCGCAGTGGCAATACCAAAACCCGGTGCAAGCCGTGTGGCCGCAGGCGGACTTTGTGGTGGGCAACCCGCCGTTTATTGGCGCAGCCACCATGCGCGCCGCGCTGGGCGATGGGTATGTGCAAGCCCTGCGAGGCGTTTGGAAAGATGTGCCCGAGAGCGCTGACTTTGTCATGTACTGGTGGGCACACGCCGCCGCCCTGGTCGCATGTGGGCAAACCGAGCGCATGGGGCTCATCACCACCAACAGCCTGCGTCAAACCTTTAACCGGCGTGTGGTGCAAGCGGCGCTGGACCAAAAGCTGCAGCTGGCCTTTGCCATCCCCGACCACCCCTGGGTAGACAGCACCGACGGCGCTGCGGTGCGCATCGCCATGACAGTGCTTGGGCCTTCAACGCCTGCGCAAACGGGGCTAGCTAAATTGGGGTCAGATACCGTGGAATTGGGGTTTTGCCATTTTGCAAAGCAAACCTCGGGCTCTGACTCCAATTTTGCGGGTTCAAACCTCGGCCGCTTGCTGACCGTCATCACCGAGCAGCCCGGCACGGAGGGCGAAGTCATCGTCACCCTGGCCGAACAAACCGGGCTGATTCATGCGGATTTGAGCGTGGGAGCCAAGCTGGCAGACGCGCAAGCCCTGCGCAGCAACGAAAACCTGAGCAACCGGGGCGTTCAACTGTTTGGCGCAGGCTTTATCGTCACACCCGAAGAAGCTGTCGCGTTGGGTGATGCTCAGACCACCGCGCCAAACCTCATTCGCGAGTACCGCAATGGTCGTGACTTGACCGAACGCCCACGCGGTGTGCGGGTGATTGATGCCTTTGGCCTGAGCGCCGAAGAATTACGCAGCCAACACCCAGCGGTGTACCAATGGCTGCTGGAGCGCGTCAAGCCTGAGCGCGATCAAAACAACCGCGCCACTTACCGTGACAACTGGTGGACTTTTGGTGAACCACGAAAAGTGCTGCGCAAACAACTCGCCACCCTGCCCCGCTATATCGCCACTGTCGAAACTGCCAAACACCGAACCTTCCAATTTCTGGATGCCAGCATCCTGCCCGACAACAAACTGATCGCCATCGCGCTCAGCGATGCCTTTCACCTGGGCGTGTTGTCCAGCCAAACCCACATCACCTGGGCGCTGGCGGCTGGCAGTTGGCTTGGTGTAGGCAATGACCCGGTTTACGTCAAAACAACCTGCTACGAAACCTTCCCCTTCCCCACCGAATCCACTGGCCTGACCCCAGCACTGCGTCACACCATCAGCACGCTGGCCGAACAAATCGACCAGCACCGCAAACGGGTTTTGGGGTTGTTGCCTTCAAACGCTGCCGCACCAGACACGCCAGCCCCCACCAAAGACCTCACCCTGACTGGCTTGTACAACGTGCTGCAAGCCCTGCGCGAAGGCCGTGCGCTCACCCCCAAAGAAAAGCAGATGCACAGCGCCGGGCTGGTCGGCGTGCTCAAAGAACTGCACGACGAGCTCGACGCTGCCGTGCTGCAAGCCTACGGCTGGGCAGACTTGGCGCACAGCCCCAACCCCAAGGACGCACTGCTCACCCGCCTGGTGGCGCTGAACGCCCAGCGCGCTGCGGACGAGGCGCAAGGCACCGTGCACTGGCTGCGACCCGAGTTTCAAAATCCTCAAAAATCACTATCAAAACAAGAGCAGCTTGCCCAGGTTCAACAAGGGCTAGATATCGATTTTTCTCAAGAAAACATCGTCAAAAATAATAGCAAACAAACCGCTTCAAAAGCCGACCTTCCCAGCTGGCCAGCGACCCTGCCGGAGCAGGTGCGTGCCGTGGCGCTGCTGCTGGCGCAGGCCCCACGCGCCCTGACCTTGCCCGAGATCGAGGCCCGGTTCACCGGCCGTGGCCCCTGGAAAAAGTCCTTGCCCACGCTGCTGCAAACGCTGCAGGCCCTGGGGCGCGCACAGCCCACCGAGCAAGATGGGCGCGCCGCCTGGCGGGCGTGATTAGAATGTTTTTTCTTCTTACTCAACCTCAAGAAGGCCGCCATGCAGCACAGTTTTGAGACCACCCAAGCCCTGTCTGACCATCAGTCCGAGCGCGAATTTCAAGAAGCGCTGCGCGTGCAAAACATGTCGCCTGCCGCGCGCTGGCAGTGGTTGCAAGACACCTGGGGACGCTTGCAAGACGGTGCAGCTTTTCTTTCACCCAATGATCAGCTCACTCACCACGGGGCCAGGTGCTACGCCACGCTGGCTGAAAAAAACCGTTTTGATGAAGCACGTGAAATCCAGCAAGCGCTGCAGCTTCCCATTCACATGGCACGACCGACATGACTGCTTCCAGGCAACCCAATCAGTCAGATTTGCTCGCACTGGCGCAGGCTCTGGCTGCTTTTGATGTGACCTACGTGATCATTGGCGGTGCGGCCATGGCACTGCACGGTTTTCCTCGAATGACCAAAGACATTGACCTGCTGCTGCCCGTCGATGCCACCAACAACAGCCGATTGCTGCGTGCCCTTGAGTCCATGCCACAAAACGCGCAGGCGTTGGCGCAACTGCGCCCCGAATGGATGGACAAAGGGCATTCAACTGCCCTGGAAGGCGATATTTACATTGATTTGCTCTATGTGGCCGCATCCAGGACATTTGAAGAATTGCGCTCCCACATTCAAACCGTGGTGTTGAATGGCATCCCGGTGGTGACGCTGGATGTGGACGGGATGCTGCAAACCAAACGCACCCCACGCGAGACCGATATCCCTGATCGTTTGAAACTTGAGCGGCTCAAGAATGCGCTGCGCGAGCAAGCCCGAAACAGACCTTCAGACTCATGAATTCAGGGGGTCTGGGCGGTCGCCTTGCGCCGACTCTTCCAGGCTCCAAACAGCACCACCACGCCGGGCACCAGAATCATCGCCCAGATGATTTTGTCCAGGTGCAGTTTGACCCACGGGATGTTGCCAAAGAAGTAGCCCACGGTGACGATGCCGCCCACCCACAGCGTGCCGCCCAGCACGTCAAACAGGCTGAACTTGCGCCGCGTCATCTGCGCCACGCCGGCCACAAACGGTGCAAAGGTGCGCAAAAACGGCATAAAGCGCGCCGCCACAATGGTGATGCCGCCGTACTTTTCGTAAAACGCGTGCGCCTGGTCAAAGGCTTTTTTGTTGAACCAGCGCGAGTCTTCCCACTGGAACACCTTGGGGCCAAAGTAGCGCCCGATGGTGTAGTTGCTTTGGTTACCCAAAATAGCAGCCGCCAGCAGCAGCCCCACCGAGGCCGGGTAGCTCATCAACCCCACGCCGCACATGGCCCCCACCACAAACAGCAGCGAATCACCCGGCAAAAATGGCATCACCACCACACCGGTTTCCACAAAAATGATCAAAAACAGCAGGGCATAAACCCAGATGCCGTAGTTCTGCACGAACAACTCCAGGTGCTTGTCCACGTGCAAAATGAAATCCAGAAGTGTCATGAGAATGTCCATGGGGTGGCATTATCCATGGCAGAAGACCGACTGATTGCTCATTAATTATTTGTTAATTTTTCTTGTATTTGATCCAGATCAGACATTTGAATGCTTTAAAACTAGGGTAAACCCTAGGTCAAAAATACAATCCAACCATCTTCACAAAGGAGTTGGACTATGGACATCCTGTTACAAGTTGCCGTCATTCTGGTGTGCCTGTTTTACGGCGCACGCAAAGGCGGTGTGGCCCTGGGCCTGCTGGGCGGCATTGGCATTGTGATCATGACCTTTGTGTTTGGCCTCAAGCCTGGCAAACCGCCGGTGGACGTGATGCTGACCATCATTGCCGTGGTAGCGGCCAGTGCCACGCTGCAAGCCTCGGGCGGGTTGGACGTGATGCTCAAAGGCGCTGAAAAAGTGCTGCGGCGCAACCCCAAATACGTCTCTATCCTGGCACCGTTCACCACCTGCGTGCTGACCATGCTGTGCGGCACGGGGCA
>JBGSRY010000027.1:0-1534 GCA_041737325.1 Rhodoferax sp.
GCCCCAGTCAAAACAAGTGCGTTCGGGCTGTATGCGACTCCAGGCAAATTCAGCAATGCGCACCCAGTTGATGCCCATTTCTTTCATGCGCGCAGCATCATCAGCCCATACTGCGGGAGACCATTGTTCTGGGTAATAACAAACACCGAGTTCCATAGAGTTTTGTATTAGTCAGAAAACTCAGATTGCAAGTGCTACCGGGACGTCTTTTGCTACCACCGTGCGCATCAGCGCTTGACCGTCCGCGTCGAACACATGGCAATGTTTGGGTGGCAGCGTAATGGCCACACGGTCGCCAGGCTGGGCGCGCGCCAAGCCTTCAGTTTTGGCCACCAGGGGGTCCGCAGGCTCGTGGTTTTGAAGATAAAGGTAAGTGGCTTCGCCCAAACGCTCTTGCCATTGGACTTGACGCACCACGTGTGGGCCTTCGCTGCCCAGGCGCGTGTGCTCCGGGCGAATACCCACCGTTACCGGGCTGCCAACTGGAAGCGCCAGGGCACTCACCGCAGCCTGTACGGTTTCGCCACTGCGCAGCCGGATGTTGGCGCACTGTTCATTGCCCTCTATCAGTTCGCCAGGCAAGAAGTTCATGCGTGGCGAACCCATAAACCCGGCCACAAACATGTTGCGCGGATGGTGGTAAAGCTCCAGTGGTGCGCCTACCTGGGCCACGCTGCCATATTTGGCTACCGCTGCCCCGGTGTTGAGCAGCAAAATACGGTCTGCCAAGGTCATGGCTTCAACCTGATCGTGCGTCACGTAAACCGTGCTGGCACGACCAAAGTCGCGGTGAATCTTGGCTATCTCAAAACGCGTCTGCACCCGTAACGCTGCATCCAGATTGGAAAGCGGTTCATCAAATAAAAACACACCGGGTTCACGAACGATGGCGCGGCCAATGGCCACCCGTTGGCGTTGGCCACCCGAGAGTGCCTTGGGTAGTCGCTCCAGATAAGCACCAAGCTGCAGGATGTCAGCCGCAGCACGAACTTTTTTGTCAATTTCGTTTTTTGGACGCTTGGCCAGTTGCAGGCCAAAAGCCATGTTCTGGTACACCGTCATATGCGGAAACAGCGCGTAAGACTGGAACACCATCGCCACGCCGCGCTCGGCCGATGGCACATCGTTCATGCGGTGTTCATCAATCAGAAGATCGCCCGAGGTGATGTCCTCCAGACCAGCTACGGTGCGAAGCAGCGTTGACTTGCCGCAGCCCGAAGGCCCGACAAAAACACAAAACTCACCTTGGGCAATGTCAAGATTGACATCCCTAATCACGGGTGCCAAGTTGCCATAGGCTTTAAAAACCGACCGAAACGAAATACTGGCCATGGGTAAATTTGCCTTGAACAGATTTTTAGTAGGTGTTGAGTCCTGAATAGGTCACAAGCATGTAGCAAATCGTACTGAAAATAATTGCTAATAATATTAGCAATTACCCTTAGGTAAGCATCTCCCCTTGTTGGGAATGGGTTGAAACACGCTCAGGTTGACTGTCGAATGACCAAAGGACACTCAATTTTGATCAGTCGGG
>JBGSRY010000051.1:0-3540 GCA_041737325.1 Rhodoferax sp.
TCGCACAACACCAGTGTCAAGCGTTCGCGCCCGCTCAAACCCAGCACACCCAGCAGGGCAAATTGTTGCGCGCGTTTGGCCACACTCAGAGCCAGCACCGAAAACACCAAAAAGGCCCCGGTGAACAAAGCCATCAGCGCCAGCACCGTCAGGTTCACCCGGTAGGCCTGCGACAGGTTGTTGAGCTGCGACTGCGCGTCTCCCGGCTGCGCCAGGGTCACCCCCACCGGCCAGTCCGGCAGGGCTTGCAACTGGCGCGCGAAGTCGTCGCGGTTAACCCCGGCCTGCAGACGCACATCGACCCGGCTGAGCTGCCCCTGCTTGCCAAACAGCTCTTGTGCCGCGCCAATGTCCATCACCGCCAGCGCTGCGCCGCTGGCCCGCACGCTGCCGGCTAGCGACACCTCCAGCCATTGCATGCCGCTTTGCAGCTGCAGCTTGGTGGCGCTTGCGCTTTGCGCCAAAGGCGGGAAAAAAAGTGTAACCAATCGCTGCGCTGACGGGTTCAAAAAAACCTGCCCCGGTGCGAACAGGGCAAAGCGCGTTGCCGTGTCGTCGCCGGGTGACTGGCGCTGATTGGGCAGGGGTAACAAGTCGGGTGTCATGCGCGCGGCCGCCAGCGCGTCCACCCCCACCACTTTGATGGCTTGCTTGCCTTGGGTGGTGCGCAGGTAGCTGCCCACCTCCAGCACGGGGGCGGCCAGTGCCACCTGCGGCAGGCGTGCCACGCGGCCAAACAGGGCTTCGTCAAATTCGCCTTGCACAGCGCGCAGTTCCAGGTCGCTCTGGCCGCTGACGGCACGCGCAGCCTGGGCAAATTCGGCCAACGCGCTGGCGTTGATCAGGTGGACTGAGAACGCCAGCGCCACGCCCAGCATCACCGCCACCACCGCTGCCGCATTGCGCCATGGGTGCTGGCGCAGCTCTTGCCAGGAGAAGGTTGTCAGCAGGTCAAGCAGCAAACCGGTAGTCCCGCTTGATTTCAGCCACCTGCACGGCGTACGACTCGTACCAGCGTTCGCGCCCGAGCTGCTGCGCCAGCACGTGTTCTGCATGGGCCTTCCAGGCGCGGATGTAGGCCTCAGACGGCCAGTACGACAGGGCGATTTCGTCACTGCCTTCGGTCACGGCGGTGAACTCAAGGCAGCCGAACTGGCCCAAGGCCAACTCACGCATGCGGGCGGCCACCTGGGTGTATTCAGTGTCAATCTGGTGCGTTTTGGCGCGAAAAATCACGACGAACATGGAGATTTCCCCAATGGCAAGGTCAATGGCTGACCAATTTTTCTTGCAGCCAGACCTTGATCAGCGACTGGTAGGGCACGTCCCGCGCGTTGGCGGCCGTCTTGATGGCATCCAGCAAATGCTGCGGCAGACGCAGAGAAATGGTTTTGGTGGTGGGCTTCAGATTGGGCAGGGTGGCCTTTTTAGCCTTGGACCAATCGAGGTAGTCCGAGGAGTCGCGTGACTCCCAAAATGCGCGCTCCTGTGCCTCGTTCGTGAAGGCTGGAACGGTTTTAGGCAATTTATTCTTGTTCATAACGAAGACGCTCCTTTTTGTGCATGTCCCGGGCTGAAATAACGCGAATCAACTGGTTGGATTGGCGTAAAGTGAATGTGATGTGCAGCGCGCGCCCTTGATCTGTTTGGCCCAGGGCGTGCAGCCTGAGCTCGCTTTGGCTATGTGCCGAATCCTCCAGCAGCAACAGCGGAGTGTTGAAGAAAACTTGCTCTGCTTCGGCCATGGAAACACCGTGTTTGTCATTCTTGCGGGCGTTTCCATCGTCCCAGTTGAAGCCTGATATGTGACTCAAATCGATCATGTTTGTATATTATCATCATGTACAAAGATGCGTCTCAACCAACCTGGCATCCACCCAGCCGCGCAGGCTGTTGATGAACGCAAACGCCTGTACCCGTGGCAAATCGTCCAGGCGCACCACAGCTTCACGCACGCGGCCTTGTTGCAGCGCCATGGCCCGGCCCACGCCGTCCAGCAGGCCGCAGTGCAGCGCAGGTGTCACCCAAACGCCGTCGATCTGGCACGCGATGTTGCCGCGTGTGCATTCGGTCAGCTCGCCCGCCGGGTTGTACAACAAGGTGTCAAACACGGCCGGATCCGTCGGTGCGAAGGCCTCGTAGTGGCTTCGACGGGTGGTTTTGAAGCGTGTAAACTCGCTTTTGGATGCCGCAAAATGTGTAGCTGCTAGCGCAATATAGACGGGGGCTAGAGGCTGATTTAATATAAATTTTTCAGCGTGAACCTGGCCCTTGAAGTCGAGCCGCAGGCGCACGCGCCAGGTGCTGCCAGCCAAGGGCTCGGAGGCGGCCAGCGTGCGCAGGGCCTGTTCCACCCTGGCGGCATCAAATGGGTAGTCAAAATGGCTTGCAGCCCTTGATAAACGTGCAAGATGTGCTATCAAATTAATATAAACACCGTGTTCCAGGCGCAGCGTCTCCAGCAGGTCAAACGCCTCGCTGGCGCGGTCCAGAAACACGCGTTTGTGTTGCCATTCCTGCCACTCAGCGTCAGCGTGCGCGTCGGCCGTGATGCCGCTGCCAATGCCGCAGGTGAGCTGATCGCCGCGCCGGGTCACGGTGCGAATGGCCACGTTGAAGGTGGCGTGTCCGCCCGGGCGCAGCACGCCAATGGCACCGCAGTACACGCCGCGTGGCGCGGGCTCCCGTGCGCAAATCTCTTGCATGGCACGCACCTTGGGCGCACCGGTGACCGAGCCGCACGGAAACAGCGAGCCAAACACCTCGGCCAGCGTGGTGCCGGGGCGGGTTTGTGCGGTCACGTCAGACACCATTTGGTGCACGGTGGGCAGGCTTTGAACCTTGAACAATTCGGGTACTTTGACGCTAAACGGCAGCGCCATGCGCGACACGTCGTTGCGCAGCAAATCCACAATCATCACGTTTTCAGCGCGCTCTTTGGGCGAAGCCAACAGGGCCTGAATCTGCGCCGCATCGTCAGCCGGGGTTGCGCCACGCGGTGCGGTGCCTTTCATGGGGCGGGTCAGAATCTGCCCGCTGTGCCCGGCGGGCCCGGGTTGCCAGTCAAAAAACAACTCGGGCGAGACCGACAGCAGTTGCTCCGCGCCGGTGTCGATGAAGGCCGCGTAGCCCAGCGGTTGGGCGCGCTGCAGCCGCCGGAACAGTTCAAGTGACGAACCGGTGCAGCTGCCCAACAAAGCGGCGGTGTAGTTAACCTGGTAGAACGCGCCCGCTGCAAGGCTGTGGTGGATGTACGCCATGCCGGCATCAAAGTCCGCACGGCTCAGGCTGGCGTGCCAGCTGGCCAGGGTGGCATCCGACGTGCCCGTGTTGGCTGGCGGCCACGGCAAGGCTTGTGCGTAGATACCAAACCAGGCCAGCGGGCCATCGGCAGCGTGCACGCGCAGGGCGCTATCAAAGGCGGGTGCGGCTTCATAGCGCACATAGCCCACGCACCAGTGACCTTGTTGTGCGGCGGCCTGCACCGCGTCCAGCACCGGTTTGACCTGGTCGTGGGTGTGCGCCACCAGCGTTTGCAGC
>JBGSRY010000016.1:0-4750 GCA_041737325.1 Rhodoferax sp.
GTGCCCAGGTCGGTGCGGCTCTCGGTGGGGCTGTGAAAGTCGCTGCCGATGGATGCCACCAGCCCCAGCTCAACGGCCAGGTCGGCATAGGTGACGTATTCGGCCGCTGAATGGCTGCCGGTGACCACTTCAACCCCCTGGCCACCGTGGCCTTTGAATTCGGTGAACAGGGCAAATTCTTGCGTGGCGCTGAACTTGTAACGCGCCGGGTGGGCCACCACCGCCACACCGCCCGCGTCACGAATCCAGGTAACCGCGTCTTTGAGCGTGGCCCAGCGGTGCTCCACATAGCCGGGCTTGCCTTCGGTCAGGTACTTGCGAAACACCTCGTAGGTGTCCTTGCACACGCCGGCTTCCACCAGGTAGCGGGCAAAGTGCGTGCGAGAGATCAGGTCCGGGTTGCCGACGAATTTGAGAGCGCCTTCAAACGTGTCCTTGATACTCACCCGTGCCAGGTCGGCGGCCATGTCACGCGCGCGCTGGGCGCGCCCGCCACGAGTGCGCTGCAGGCCGTGCCACAGTTGCGTGTCAGTGGCATCAAAACCCAGCCCAACGATGTGCACCGTCTGGCCCAAAAAAGTGATGGAAATCTCGACCCCCGTCAGGTAGTCCAGCCCGTTGGCCGCAGCCGCTGCTGCCGCACGCGCCTGGCCACCCACCTCGTCATGGTCGGTCAAGGCCCACAGTTGCACGCCGTTGGCCTTGGCGCGCGCGGCCAGCTCCTCAGGTGTCAGGGTGCCGTCGGAGATGACCGAATGGCAGTGCAGGTCGGCGTTCAGGGTGGAGTGCATCGTTGCATTCTAGGGGTCGGGTGCAACCCCTGCTGTTAACTGGTTAACGCACCAGCCGCCGCATTAAAAACGACGGCATGTCGCGGCGGGCATCGACAATCACGTGGATATAAACCGTGTTTTGGCGCACTTCGTAAATGATCCGGTTCATGCCGCTAAGCACCTGTCGGTACTGGGTCAGATTCAGGCTTCGCAGTTCATCAGGAATCGCGCCAAGCAGTGGGAATTGGGCCAGGTGGCCGATGCTGGCCTTGATGGGTTGCAGCGTGTTTTTCCAGGTGCTGAGAGAAAATTCTTTGATGATGTATGTGCGCAAGTCCTTCAGATCCAGCTCGGCTGACTCCAGCATCACGACCTTCATGGTTGATCAAGTTGCTCGATGCTGGCCAATACGTCGTTGGCATCCCGAAACCGGCCTTGTTCGATGTCACGCTGCCCCAGTGCCAGGACCTTCAGCAGCGCCAGTGTTTCTTCATGCTCCTGGTAACTTTTGATGTCCATCACCGCCAGCGTGGCTTCGCCATTCTGGGTGATGATCATCGGCTCGCGACTTGCAGTGAGCTCGGTGACGATCTGCGCCGCATGGCTTTTTAGGTAGCTGATGGGTTTGATGTGGGTGTGCAGTTTCATGGGGGCGGCGCTGAAGTCGGGCTGGACTGAGTTTAGACTGAATTTGGTCTTTTGCGACTACTTTGTTGCGAAAAAATACGGCAATGCCGTATACTTCTCTCAAATGCACACCGTTTCAGAAACTCCGATTTTTCAAAAATATGCTGATGCAGTCTGGACAGAATCCGAACGCACCGAATTCGTCAACTGGATCGCTGCCAACCCTCTTGCGGGTGATGTTGTACCTGGCTCCAATGGCTGTCGCAAGGTGCGCTGGGCGCGCCAGGGAATGGGCAAGCGAGGCGGTGCAAGAGTGATTTATTTCAATGAAGTTGAAGGCCGTATCTGGTTGCTCATCGTCTACGCCAAGGCCAAGTTTGACAATCTCCCGGCTGAATTTTTGGCCCAACTTAAACGCGAGGTAGAAAATGGTTAAGTCAGTTGACAAGGAAATGGCGCAATTTCAGGAAGACCTGCTGACCTCTGTGCGGCAAATGAAAGCAGGTAAAGCCGCCCGAACCACAGTAGTTGCCTTGACACCTGCCGCCGAAGCCAGGTCGAAAGTAGGCGTATCGCAAATGGAATTTGCAACACTGCTCGGTGTCTCAGTGCGAACCTTGCAGGATTGGGAGCAAGGCAGACGCGCCCCATCAGGCGCGGCCAAGACGCTACTTCGCATTGCCGCGCGATCGCCTGAGGCCATCCGACTCGCGGTTTGAGATTATCTTTTTGGTTGACATGGTGGTCTTGCAACTGACGCCATCACACCATGTTTAAGCCGCCAACTTCGCGCTAGCCAGTCGATTCAGACTGATGCCTTGCTCGGCAGCCATCAGTGCCAAGTTGCGGTGCACCTGCGGCGGGATGCGCACACGGAACTCGCCGCTGTAGTTTTTTGCGGCCAACGCCATCGGCACGGGTTCGCCACTGGCCTGCATGTCAAGTACCACGTCCGCCACCACCTTCTGGATACCCCTGAGCGCCGCCTCTGGCGTTTTTGCCAGCCAACTCAGCGAAGGAAGTTCGGCGCACAGGCCGACGTGTTCGCCATCTTCGGGCGACCATGTCACGCGATAGGTGTAGTGCTTGATGTTCATGATTTGTCTTTTAACTGTTCAATGGTGTGCTCGAACGTCTGCAAGTCAACATGTCTGCGCAAGCGGTCGTGAGGTAGTTTGCTCCTGTGCAGAGTAAGCGGTCATCACAAGAGGTAAAAAAGTTGCTTTACCATCTCAACCTACATTTTTCATTCTCATTGAAGGTTCTTCCGATGCCAACTCATCCATTAGAAGTTATCCAAAGTCAACTTGCCGCCTACAACGCCAAGGATATTGATGGCCTATTGGCCACATACGCGGTCGATGCTGAGCAGTACACGCTTCACGGCGAACGATTGGCTAAGGGGCATTTGGAAATGCGCCCTCGTTTTCTTGCAAGGTTTGCTGAACCTGATTTGAACGCGCGCCTGATTTCTCGGACTGTAATGGGTAACTTTGTCGTTGATTTTGAGTCAATCACCAGAAATTTTCCTGAGGGCGTCGGGACTATGGAGATGCTCTGCATCTATGAAATTACAAATGGCCTGATTCAAAAGGTTTCATTTGCATCGGGTGAAAAACAGCTTCACTGAAAGTCCGCTTTCAGCTTTCTTGAGTCATTCATGGTCAACACCTCTATGACTGCAAGCGCTACAAGCCAGCCATGAATCTACCGCCCCAATTCATCCCCTGCCACCCACCATCGCTGCACTCGGTTCACCACGATTTTCGGCAACCAACAATTCAGCGTCACACTTCCGCCGCCTCCACCAAAAACCGCACCTTGCGCTCACCGCGCCAGCTCTCGGCATCGAGCCTGAAGGCGAGTTTGACGCGTGCGGGCAGGGGCTCGGTGTGGCCAAACCAGATGCCGTCGACCGGCTCACCGCGGTGTTTGAGTTTGAGCGACAGGTGCTTTTCGCCCACCAGCCGCTGCGACACCACTTCCAGCTCTTCGCAAAAAGTGGGCGCGGCAAAGCCCTGGCCCCAGACCTCGTGGTGCAGGGTGTCTACCAGGTCCACGCGGCGGTATTCGGGCTTGAGGGGGCCGTCGGTGTCCAGGCGGCGCGTCAAGGTGGCGGCATCCAGCCACTCTTGTGCTACTTGGGCCAGCGCTTGCTCAAAGGTCTCAAAATGTTCTTCTGCAATGGTGCAACCAGCCGCCATGGCGTGGCCGCCAAAGCGCAGCAGCACGCCGGGGTGGCGCTTGGCCACCAGGTCCAGCGCGTCGCGCAGGTGAAACCCGGCAATGGAGCGGCCCGAGCCTTTGAGCTCATGGCTGTGCCCCGTAGCACCGCTCGGTGCAAACACAAACGCCGGGCGGTGCAGTTTGTCTTTGATGCGTGAGGCCACGATGCCGACCACGCCTTCGTGAAATTCGGCATTGAACACGCAGATGGCGGGGGGCGCATCGGTTGCGCTTTCAAACAAGCCCTCGGCCACGGCCAGCGCCTGTTCGCGCATGTGGCCTTCAATTTCGCGGCGTTCTCGATTGATGTTGTCCAACGTTTTGGCCAGTTCCAGGGCGCGGTTGGGGTCGTCGGTCAGCAGGCATTCAATGCCCAGCGTCATGTCGGAGAGGCGGCCGGCGGCGTTGATGCGCGGGCCCAGTGCAAAGCCAAAATCAAACGTGGTGGCGACGCTGGTGTCACGCGAGGCTGCTACAAATAATGCAGCTAGTCCCGAAGGTAATACCTGGGCTCTAACCCGTTTTAGCCCTTGTGCTACGAGGCGGCGGTTGTTGGCATCCAGCCGCACCACGTCGGCCACCGTGCCCAGCGCCACCAGCGGCAGCAGGGTGTCCAGCTTTGGCTGACTCTGCGCATCAAACGCGCCGCGTGTGCGCAGCTCGGCGCGCAGTGCCAGCAGCACGTAAAACATCACGCCCACGCCGGCAATGCATTTGCTCTCAAACGTGCAGCCGGGCTGATTCGGGTTGACGATCACGTCGGCATCGGGCAAGGCCACCTGGGCGTTGACGCTGGCGCACAGGTGGTGGTCGGTCACCAGCACCTGCAGCCCCAGCGTGCGGGCGCAGGCCACGCCGTCGAAGCTGGCAATGCCGTTGTCCACGGTGATCAGCACGTCGGCCCCGCTGGCCTTGACACGCTCAGCAATCGGCGGGGTCAGGCCGTAGCCGTCTTGCACCCGGTCGGGCACGATGTAATCCACAAACTTGGCGCTCAGCAGGCGCAGGCCACGCACTGCCACGGCACAGGCGGTGGCCCCGTCGCAGTCGTAGTCGGCCACGATGCAGAGCTTTTTGTTTGCGGCCATGGCATCAGCCAGCAGCCGGGCGGCCTGGTCTGCGCC
>JBGSRY010000019.1:0-6077 GCA_041737325.1 Rhodoferax sp.
CGAGAGGGCCAGAATAATTATGGTTATAGGTTGTGGTTGCGGTTGTTGTTTTGACTGTACCGTCAGGCAATGTCTCGGTGCTAGTTTTAACAGCACCTGGAGACGTTGCAGGGCCAGTGGCGGTAACCTGTTCGACAGGGATTTTGTCGGGCTGACCAGCAGCAGGGTCAGCGAGAACGCGAGCGATTGCGGAAGATGATGGCCAACCGGATTTTGCAGAAACAGCATCAACAAAATCCTGACTGGATGATGGTATCTGACCCGTAAGAGATGGAGCGACCTGACGAAGATCGAAAGAGTAGGAATAACCTGGGCTCCCATTTACAGAAAAATAACAATCTCGTGAAGTGACACTCTGAAAAACAGCATGATCAGCAGACCTTGACGCAACATAGGATTGACAAGATTGAAGCGGAGATGATGACCAGCCAGCAGGAGTACCATATTCATAACATGGGGCAACGGTACAAACCGACAAATCTACCTTTGTAAGGGACGTAGACCCATCAGGATTAGTTGTGAGATCAAAACCAAGTTCTTTATAAAGGTCGTAAAGAGCAACACCAGCAAAAAGCGGACCCGAAAAAGCAGCAGCAACACGGCCAACAGCCTTAGCCACGTTTAGCGCACTGACACGACCAGCCGCAGACACCGCAACAGGATTACCCGCAGGATTATGCAATTGACCACCAGTAGAGACACGAGGCAGACCACCGTCAGTGTCAATCTGCGGCACAAGAGGCGACAAAACAGGTACGCCAGTTGACCCAAAATTTAGGACTTGCGTGCTTTGCTCAGTACCACCAGTGGCGACCCACATGAAACGATCAAAAGTACCTGGAGCGCCAACACCAGCTGCAAAAAACGAGGCAGGAAGCCACGCCAACAGCACAACCACGGCCACGAAAAAAACGGACTGAAAAGCTTTAACTCGCATGTAATCCCCTTTCCATTGCCGCTTCAAAAGAAGCGGCAACAGGCAGATGACTGCAAAGGCACTTAGGCCGCGCCGCGTGAACGTTTGATCCACTTCACGCCGATCAAGATGCCGACCGACGTAACAGCGATGGCAAACATCACAGGGCCAAAGCCAGCGCTGGAGGTCGTCAACGTCTGGACTGCATCAAGTGCGGTGGCAGGGTTCACAGCTTGAGCAAAAGCGGGCACAACAGAGCCCACACCAACCAACCCGCCCAAGAGGGCTTTAGTACGCAAGTTCATATAGAACCTTTCAAAAACCGCTTTATGGGCAGCGGATTTGCCCTAAACGCCGAAGGACGTTTTGTTTACAAACATTCTGCGAATCTTTGCAAACAAAACTACCCTACACACCACCACCAGCCACACATGCACCATCAGCCACGAAAGACGACCGCCAGCCTGTTTTTTAGGGCGACGAGCTACACCACAGCTATCAACCGACACTTGCCGCGCACTGGACAAACTTTCCTTCGGGCTTGCAAAACGCCCAGCCCGAAGGAAAGATTTGTTCGAGCTTGCGGCCGCCTTTGTAATACCGTTTCGCTTCGCTTCTATCAGGGGCTACGCCCCCGATACCCCGTGAACGCACCTCAGGCCGCATAGAGCGCCATCCTTACGAGCCGCACCTTGTAGCCAAGCACATAGCCCACGGCCCACGCCATTAAAAAAGCACCTACAAAGGTTGTCATTTAGTGCAATCCTTGTTACAGCCAGCGCCAGGGGGCGGCAGCACATCCAACACGCTCACACGATGCACCGACCATGGGTTCTGAAAGTGGCTGTAGCCCACATACCCGCCATAGAGGACACACCCAAAGAGCGACCACGCTACCAAGTACCTCATTGCAAATACCCCGCGATGTAGCCGAGACCAAAACATGCGACCACGCCCAAGCCTGACAACAAATCGAAAAGCTGGAGAACGTCAGCTGCAGTCATGGCCTACCTTAGACAAGAGCCTTACCAGCCACAGCGGCGGGTTTCGATGTGACGGGAGCCATAGGCAACAGTGAAGTAAGTCGGGCCGTGATTTGACCTTGCTGATCACCAAACGTGGGCACGACGAGAGCAAAACCAGCGCGAAACGTGCCGACCTGAATGGACTCACGCATGACCGTAGGAATGACAAGACGGCCTACACAATCAATGGAGCCATCATCAGACAAGAGCATGCACTCAGCGGTGTGACGTTCCCACGGTTGGCCCGTTTTTTTAGAGATACCCTTCTCGACTTCGTTGATTTTGAGAACCTGGATAGTGCTAGAAAATGACATAGTAAAAAGACCACTTAGGCCGGTTGAATAGTGGAATAGCCCACCGTGAAGCCACCACAATGGAGGCTTGACCGTAAGCACTCAATAACGCAGAGGAACAACGACCTGAACGGCACAACAAGGCACACGAGGAGGGAAAGAATCAGACGGATGTAACGGGACACAAGTACCCGCTTGCACCTTAGCAACAACAAACCTAAGACCGTGCCAAGAAACGAGACACCCGACCCGAACGACTCGAGCACCAGTTAAATCAAGGTTGGATTGATAAGCCATGGGTCAGACCACAGCACGGTAAGAACGGCGAACGAAACAAGTCAGCAAATCGCGATGACCAGTTGCAGACAGGCGAAGCTCAAGAGATGGCCCAAAGTAGCCGCCACGAGAACAAGCACTAACCCACCAACCATCGGGGGACGAAAAAGAATTGATAAACGGGTAAGCCTTCCCCGTGTCATATACAGGGTGAGGGAGCCCCACGGAATGACCGGGTATCGCCGGAGCCGTCACAGCAGGAGCGACACCGTTTAAATCAGACCGAGGGGCAGAAAGGGAGAGGGAAAGAGACATGACGGCATCCTTTAGGTTAAAGTACCGCAATCGGGATTTATTGCGATGAACCATTATAGCGCGTTATCCCGATTATCGCAACAACAAACGATTGAAAATTACTATGCAAATAGCTGAACTGATAGCACTGGCAAAAGTGAGAAGTGGAAAAAGCCAAAAAGCAATGGCCACTGAAATGGGCTACACACATGCACAACAAGTGAGCAAACTGGCATCAGGCGTGAAGATGGCCAACGCGTCAGAAATCATTTACCTCGCTGAAGCCGCACACATGCAGCCGATCAAGGTGCTGGCAGAGGTAGAGGCAGAGCGACACCCGGAGTTAGCACACGTCTGGAAACAGATAACTGATCGACTCACATCACTTTAGTGATGTAATTTGGAAATGAAGTCAAATTTCCACCACGTGGCATTGATAGGTAAATACCAGACCGTTGCGTCTGGTGCTTCAGGTGTCAGTTCGCGCAATGCGCTGGAAGCGGTGGTTGATTTTCTGGATGACCAAGGCTGTGAAGTGGTGGTAGAGCAAGACACCGCGCACAACATGGGCTTGACGGGCTACCCGCTGCTGAACGTGGCACAAATTGGTGCGCAATGTGACTTGTGCCTGGTGGTGGGCGGCGACGGCACCATGCTGGGCATAGGCCGCCAGTTGGCCCCCTACGGTGTCCCACTGATCGGCATCAACCAAGGTCGGCTGGGTTTCATCACCGACATTCCCTATGGCAACTTTGCCGAAACGCTCCAACCCATGCTGCACGGCGAATATGTGGAAGACCACCGCAGCCTGATGAACGCGCGCGTCATGCGCGATGGTGATTGCGTCTTCAAAGCCATGGCGATGAACGATGTGGTGGTGAACCGGGGCGCAGCCTCGGGCATGGTCGAATTGCGGGTTGAGGTTGATGGGCATTTTGTCGCCAACCAGCGCGCCGATGGCCTGATCATTGCCACCCCCACCGGTTCAACGGCTTATGCCTTGTCGTCTGGCGGGCCGCTGTTGCACCCCTCAATTCCGGGTTGGGTAATGGTTCCAATTGCCCCACACACCTTATCAAATAGACCTATCGTCCTTGCAAACACATCACATATAGCTATTGAAATAGTAGCAGGCCGAGATGCCAGCGCGAGCTTCGACATGCAGTCCCTGGCCTCGCTGTTGCACGGTGATCGCATTGAAGTCACCCGCTCCGACCACCATGTGCGGTTTCTACACCCCAAGGGCTGGTCGTACTTTGACACGCTACGCGAAAAATTGCACTGGAACGAAGGAGTAACTGCAACGTGAGCCTGAAACGCTTGGTCCTGCGCGACTTTGTCATTGTGGATGCGCTAGAGCTGGAGCTCGCGCCCGCCTTTACCGTGCTGACCGGAGAAACCGGTGCCGGCAAATCGATCCTGATTGATGCGCTGCAGTTGGTCACCGGCGGGCGCGCCGACATCGCCTTGATACGCGAAGGTGCGCAACGCACTGAGGTCTGCGCCGAATTTGATACCACGCCCGACATCCTGCACTGGCTCGATGCGGCCGGTTTTGACCAGGAAGCCACACTGCTGCTGCGCCGCACGCTGGACAAACAGGGCAAAAGCCGCGCCTGGATCAACGCCAGCCCGGCCACCGCCACCCAATTACGATCCTTGGGGGAGCAGTTGCTCGACATCCATGGTCAACATGCCTGGCAAAGCCTGACACGTGCGGATGCGGTGCGTGCCCTGCTCGATGCCTACGCCCAGGTCACAACCAGCACCACGTCCGCCGCCTGGCATCAATGGCGTGACGCACAAACCCAACTGGCCCAGGCACGTGCAGCGCAATCGAGCTTGCTGAGTGAGCGTGAGCGCCTGAGCTGGCAAATCGGCGAGCTTGAAAAACTCAACCCGACGCACGACGAATGGCCCCAACTGAACGCAGACCATACCCGGTTGTCCAACGCCCAAGGGCTGCTTGAGGCTACCCAAACTGCGCTGCAGGCACTCGACGACGACGAACAAAGCGCGCGCCGTCAGCTTGGCCTGGCTTTGGAAACGCTACAAAAACAAGAGCATATAGATGCTATATTCAAAGGGCTTGGTGATGTTTTAGCTTCTAGCCTGGCACAACTTGATGATGTCGTGCACTCCCTTCATACCTACCAGCGCAAGACCGAGCTGGAGCCCCAACGCCTGAGTGAACTTGACGCGCGCATGAGCCTGTGGCTGTCGTTGGCGCGACGTTACAAACGCCCTCCCGAAGCGTTACCCGCGCTGTTGGCGCAGTGGTGCAGCGAACTGGCCGCGCTGGATGCCGCCGCCGATTTGAACGCGTTGGAGCAGGCTGTTGAGCTGGCCTGGCAGGCCTATACAAAACAAGCCACCGTACTGACCCGTGCGCGGAAAAAAAATGCCCCCAAACTGGCCCAAACCATCACCCAGGCCATGCAAGGTCTGGGCATGCAGGGCGGCCAGTTTGAGGTGCAATTAGAAACGGCGGCAGAACCCATGCAAAGCGGCCTCGAAGAGGTGCTTTTTCTGGTGGCCGGGCATCCGGGCAGTACCCCGCGGCCGATCCACAAAGTCGCATCAGGAGGCGAGTTGTCGCGCATCGCCTTGGCCATTGCGGTCACCACCAGCCAGCTCGGCAGCGCCCAGACCCTGATTTTTGATGAGGTCGATGCCGGTGTGGGCGGTGCCGTGGCAGAAACTGTGGGACACCTGATGCAACAGCTTGGGGCTGACCGCCAGGTGCTGGCTGTAACGCACTTGCCGCAGGTAGCTGCCTGTGCCGACCACCATCTGGTGGTGCGCAAGCAAACCCAGGGCACGCACACCACCAGCCAGGTGACAACGGTAACCGACGAAGCGCGCGTGCAGGAACTGGCCCGCATGCTCGGCGGCGAACGCCTGATGGACAGCACCGTGGCCCACGCCCGCGACCTGTTGCAAGCGCAAGGCACATGACATGAAGGCCGCCAGCAAAACGCTGCATCTGGTGCTGTTGACCGGTATGTCCGGCTCCGGCAAATCGGTGGCTTTGCATGCGCTGGAAGACCTGGGTTTTTACTGTGTGGACAACTTGCCGCCTGAATTGCTGACGGCACTCGTCACCCTGGAACAGGGTGGCTTCAGCTCCCAATTGGCGATTGCCATGGATGTGCGCAGCGCCAGCTCCCTGCCCCTGGTGCCGAGCCAATTACAAGCCCTCAAGGCGCAAGGGGTGCTGATTGATTCGATTTTTCTGGACTCCACCACCGACACGCTGATTCGCCGCTTTTC
>JBGSRY010000150.1:0-2951 GCA_041737325.1 Rhodoferax sp.
CTTTGGGCCACCCCGCCGAACGCATCGACACGCTGGGTCTGTATGCGCGCCGTGTACCCATGCCCATCACATCGTCCGCGCCGCCGGAAACGTCAAACTGAACGTTGAGCCCTTGCCAACCGTGCTTTCAATCTGCAGCACGGCCCCATGCCGTTGCGCGACATGCTTGACAATAGCCAAACCCAAACCCGTGCCACCGGTTTCCCGGGAGCGACTGCGGTCAACGCGGTAAAAACGCTCTGTCAAGCGACCCAAGTGTTCAGCAGCAATACCAGGGCCCGTGTCCATCACTGAAAAAACCAGGCCGCCTTGTGCGTCGTTGCCAACCCGCACCTTGATGTGCCCCCCCGCTGGGGTGTATCGCACCGCGTTACTGATCAAGTTGCCCATGGCGCTATGCAACTCAATGGCGATACCAGCCAGTTCCCCCTGATAAGCACAGTCAAATTCAAACTGGTGATCAACCCCACTATCGGTTCCCATCACCTGTGACAAGGCCATGGCATCCGCCTCAAGCTCACGCATCAATTTGGGCACAGACACAAGCACATCCAGACCTGGCGGCACACTGCCTTCCAGTTTGGACAAGGTCAACAAGTCACTCACCAAAGACTGCATGCGTTGGGCCTGCTGCGCCATCAGTGCCAGATACTGCTGGCGCTCAGGCTCCTGCAAATTGAGCGATTGCAAGGTTTCCACAAACCCGGCCAGCACCGTCAAAGGGGTGCGAATTTCATGCGATACATTGGCCACAAAATCGCGCCGCATCGCCTCGGCCTGTTCCAGTGCCGTGACATCACGCGACAACAACAACTTGCGTCCTTTGCCATAGGGATGCAGTTGCACCGACAACGTAACCGGCCTTGAAGGCGTGCTGTCACGCCCAGGCATGGACAAACTGCCGCCAAATTCGCCACTGGCCAAATATGCAACAAAACCGGGGTCGCGCACCAAATTGCCAATCGCTTGCTCCAAATCACGCTGGGCATCCAAGCCAAAATGGGTTGCCGCCGTCTGGTTGCACCATTCAATACGGGATTCGGCATTCAACAACATCACGCCATTGGGTGATGCCTGCAAAGCCGATAAAAAATCATGCAACCGCGTCTTTTGATCTTGCGCCTTGCGCTCCCGGTCACGCAACATGCGTCGGATGCGCGTGGTCAATTCACCCCAATCACCCGACTTTGCACCGCCATCCTGAGACGTATCCTGACGCAACCAGCCCCACAATTGGTTCAAACGCCAGCTGTCTACCAGCAGCCAGATAGTCGCAGCCAGCAACATTCCGATGGGAACGGCTGCGTGGTGCGGCCAAGAGAGGTTGACCACCACACCAACCACAGCCCCCATCAATAAATAAAGGGCAAATAGAACGGCTCGACCGAGCATAAAAAGAGCGGACTACACCGCTTTGGCGATGGCTGTTTGCGCGGTCAGCCGGTAACCAGCGCCACGCACCGTGTCAACCATCGGCCCGGCCACACCCAGGGATTCACGCAACCGTTTCACATGCACGTCAACGGTTCGCTCTTCAATGAACACATGGTCGCCCCACACTTTGTCGAGCAGCTGGGAGCGGCTATGCACCCGTTCGGCGTGCGTCATCAGGTAATGCAACAGCTTGAATTCGGTCGGCCCAAGCTTCAGGTGTTCGCCCCCAAACGTGACCCGGTAGGTCGCAGGATCCAGCACCAAGTCCCCCACTTTTGCCAATACCGTATCTTGCTCTGGCGCGCGTCGACGCAGCACGGCCCGTATACGCGCCAGCAATTCCTTGGTTGAAAAGGGTTTGGCCATGTAGTCGTCAGCCCCGGCATCCAGGCCGGCCACACGATCAACTTCATCGCCACGGGCGGTCAGCATGATGATCGGCACCGCCTTGGTGCGAGGATGGGCGCGCCAGCGCTTGGCCAGGGTTAAACCACTCTCACCGGGCAGCATCCAGTCGAGCAAAATCACATCGGGCAGCACGGCATCGAGTTCTGCCTGCGCGGTCATGCTGTCCAGTGCCCATACCGGTCGAAAACCACTGTGCTTCAAGTTGACAGAAATCAGCTCGGCAATGGCCGGTTCATCCTCAACAATCAACACCACAGGCAAATGTCTCATTTCACCACCGACTCGATTTGCTCCATGGACGCATGCCGCACGTCAGCTCCTTTGACGATGTAGATGATCAGCTCGGCAATGTTCTTGGCATGGTCACCAATGCGCTCGATCGCTTTGGCCAAAAACAGCAAATCCAGGCTGGGTGAAATCATGCGCGGGTCTTCCATCATGTAGGTGATGAGCTTGCGCACAAAACCATCAAACTCCTGGTCAATCAGGTCGTCTTCTTTCAAAATAGCCAAGGCTGCGGTGGTGTCAAGCCGGGCAAACGCATCCAGCGCTTTGCGCAACAAACCAGAGGCCAGGTCAGAAGCCACGCGCAGTTCCATGGCTGGCAATGAGCGCAAATCACCACTTTGGATGATGGAGCGCACCATACGGGCGATTTTGGCCGCCTCATCACCCACACGTTCCAGATTGGCGGTGGTTTTGGAAATCGCCATCAGCAGGCGCAGGTCACGTGCCGTGGGCTGACGCCGGGCAATGATGCTGGAGAGCTCACGGTCAATGTCCAGCTCCATGCTGTTGACACGTGTTTCGGTTGCCGTGACTTCATTGGCGGCTTCCACACTGAACTGCGACAGGGCGTAAATGGCCTGACGGATTTGCGATTCGACCAGCCCCCCCATTTCCATCACACGGGTCGACACGGAGCCGAGTTCACTGTCAAACTGGCTTGAGAGATGTTTTTCAGGCATGAATATGATCCTAAATGAAGGGGTTCAACCAAAGCGGCCGGTGATGTAGTCTTCAGTCTCTTGCCGATTGGGCTTGAAAAAAATCTGCTCTGTGGCACCAAACTCAACCAAGTCACCCAGGTACATGTAGGCGGTGTAATC
>JBGSRY010000155.1:0-2554 GCA_041737325.1 Rhodoferax sp.
GCCCCAGCACCGGTACGGATTCGGCCTGCAGGCCCTGGTCGGCCAGGCAAGCCACTGCAATGTCGTCAAAACGGATTTTGGTTAAAGACGTGGCGTGTCCTGAGCCCCGTTTGGGGTCACGGTTGACGGCCTCCACCAAGGCGCGAATGCTGTGCACCCCATCACCCACCACGTGCGGCGCTTCGCGCTGCGCCGCAGCCACCAGTTTGTCACCCACCACCAACAACCGAAAATCATGACCGGGTAAAAATTTCTCGACCAGAATGTGAGAACGGAATTCGGTCGCGGTTTGGTACGCCGCCACAATTTGTTCCCGGGTGGTAATGTTGACGGTGACACCCTTGCCCTGGTTGCCATCCATGGGTTTCACCACCACCGGCAAACCAATTTCAAGGGCTGCGGCCCAGGCATCCTCGGCACTGGTCACTTCACGGCCACGCGGCACGGGCACACCCGCCGCAGCCAGTAGTTTTTTAGTGAGCTGTTTGTCTTGTGCGATGGCTTCGGCAATGGCACCGGTGGTGTCGGTTTCAGCCGCCTGAATGCGCCGCTGTTGGCTGCCCCAGCCAAAGGCCACCATGCTGCCTTGCGTCATGCGCCGGTACGGAATGCCACGGGCCACGGCAGCATCCACAATGGCACCGGTACTGGGGCCAAGGCGCACATCTTCATCCAGGTCACGCAACTGGGCCAGGGCCTGCAAGACATCAAAGCTGCTGTCCTGCAACGCCGCCTGACACAACGCCTGCGCCAACTCCAGCGCCAAGCGGCCTACAGCTTCCTGGGTGTATTCGACGATAACCTGAAAAACACCAGGCTCCAGCGTTGGGGTGGTGCGTCTGAAGGTCACCGGGCAACCGGCTTGCGCCTGCAGCCCCAAGGCGGCCAAACCCAGCACATGTGCCATGCAAACCGGCCCGGTTTGTCCAGCCGACTGCAGCACACCCAGGTTCGGGAAACGGCTGCGCAGGCGCTCCTCAAACCCCGGCATAGTGGCTACATTACACTGCTCTGGAGGGCAGGTCACCACCACTTCAATGGCAGTGTGATGGGTCCAGAGGTTGGGGCCCCGTAAGGCACGGATACGCGATAACTTCATAGATCAACGATGGTTTACTAATTTTGTTTGAACGTGCGCAGACCGACACCAATCAACGACGGCGACATGCCCAGCGCCCACGCGGCCGCCACCGCAGCCAAGACCCAGGCACAGGCGGTGTGGTCATCCATCAGCAGGGTTTCCAGCGCGATCCAGTCCACGCGTGCGTCACCCTGCACCAACACCAGCTTGCCGTTTTCAAAGAACACCACAGGCTGGCCTGCGGCGCGGTGCGCCGCCAGCGCGGGCACGGTGGCGCTCAGGCCGTAATAGATCACTTGGCCATCACACAGGCCTGCCATTTCCACCACTTGCGGGTCGGCGACATTGAGCACCGCTGTGCCGTGCGGCAGGATCACATCAACCTGGGTACGCACCACGCTGTAGAGTTTGTCCAGGCTGTCAATGTAGTGATCAGCAAAAGCTTCAAATCCACTGACATCAGTGACCACCCCCACGGTGCATTTGTCGTAGGCCAGACCTTCATCCAAAATGCTTTTGGGGTGGTTTTCGAACACCGCTACGTCGAGTTCGCGGTTGATCAGCAAGTTTTGACCGGCAGCCCAACCAGCGCTGTCACGCTCGTCCACACGCCGTGCCCCCAGGTACAGGCCGTCACGGCACGCCAGCCCCACCTGCCGCCCTTGTGTTTGCAACATCCAGGCCAGCAGATGTGCGATCCGTGCCGTGTCTTTTTGACCGGTGATGCCCACCAGATCGATACGGGCGGTTTGTGCTACGCCCAGCAAGTGTTCCACGATGGCTTGGCCAATGGCACGTGGCTGGCCACTGGCGGGCTTGAGGTGCGCCAGCAAACCCGGACTGGCGTTGACTTCGATCACGGCCGCGCGCTGCCCCTGCAGGGGTTGGGTTGCATCTTCAAGCACCATGTCCACCCCGGCCACGTCCAAGCCGACGGCGCGCGCAGCCAGACAGGCCATGGCCGCCACGCTGGGGTGCACCTCGTCGGTGATGTCAAAAGCCACATTGCCGTTGCGCTGGATCAGCACGTGTTGACCATTTGCCGGCACGGAATAAGCGGTCAAACCCTGGCGTTCCAGCTCCAAAATGATTTCTGCGCCGTGCTGTGGAGCCAGCGCGTTCAAGGGCGCATCTTCGGTTCTGCCACGCCGTGGGTCGCTGTTGATCTGCTGGTCTACCAACTCAATCAGGTTGTCGACCCCATTGCCGGTAACCCAGGCGGTTTCGCCGCGTGCCACTGCAACCACCCGCTTGCCCACCACCAGAAAACGGTGTTCGTTGCCGGGAATGAACTGCTCCACAATCACCTTGCCACCGCCCTTGCGCTGCGCCAGCGCAAACGCAGCTTCAACGTCTTTTTGCGTGCACAAGTCCAGCGACACGCCGCGCCCGTGGTTGCCATCGTGGGGCTTGAGCGCCACCGGCAGACCAATGTCTTGCGCCGCTTGCCAGGCCTCAGACGCGTTGTTGACC
>JBGSRY010000168.1:0-1570 GCA_041737325.1 Rhodoferax sp.
GTGGTCGGTGCCAAAGCGCTGCCCCGCACCGAAGTGGTCAAACAATTGTGGGTCTACATCAAAGCCAACAAGCTGCAAGATGCCATCAACAAACGCATGATCAACGCCGATGCCAAGCTCAAGGCCGTGTTCGGCAAAGCCCAGGTCAGCATGTTTGAGATGGCTGGCCTGATTGGCAAGCACCTCAAGTAAAAAGATTCCTTCAGAGCCCTGATCTAACGCAAAAGGCCGACGCAAGTCGGCCTTTTGTTTGTGGCATCATTCCAGCACTTACACAATAATTACAAGTTGTAGATGCTGCGTTTTATATTCACACGTCTGAGCCTCATCATTCCGACCTTTATCGGCATGACCCTGGTGGCCTTCTTTCTCATCCGCATGGTGCCGGGTGACCCCATTGAAACCCTGGCGGGCGAACGCGGCATTGATGCCACACGCCATGCCGAGCTGCTCAAAGCCTACGGGCTCGATCGTCCCGTGATGGTGCAGTACGGTATCTACATCGGGCGGGTCTTGCAGGGTGATCTGGGTACCTCCATCATCACCCATGAGCCGGTGCTCAATGAATTCATGGCCTTGTTCCCAGCCACCATTGAACTGGCGTTATGCGCCATTCTTTTTGCATTGATCGTTGGTATCCCGGCTGGGATTTTGGCGGCGGTCAAGCGCAACACCATCCTGGACCACGGTGTCATGGGGGTATCGCTTACCGGATATTCCATGCCCATCTTCTGGTGGGGTTTGCTGCTGATTTTGCTGTTCTCGGTGCAGCTTGACCTGACACCGGTGTCCGGGCGCATCTCGGTGATGTATTTCATTGAACCTGTCACCGGGTTTTTGTTGATTGATACTTGGCTGGCAGGTGACATGGACGCGTTTTGGTCAGCTGCCACGCACCTCATCTTGCCCACCATTGTGCTGGGCACCAACCCCTTGGCGGTGATTGCCCGCATGACGCGCTCAGCCATGCTTGAAGTGCTGGGCGAGGACTACATTCGCACCGCACGCGCCAAGGGTTTGTCCAACTTTCGGGTGGTGGCCCTGCATGCCCTGCGCAACGCGCTGATTCCTGTTATCACCGTGATTGGCCTGCAAGTGGGGGTGCTGTTCACCGGAGCCATCCTGACCGAGACCATTTTTTCCTGGCCGGGTGTGGGCAAATGGATGATTGAGGCCATTGGTCGGCGGGATTACCCGGTGTTGCAAGGCGGCATGTTGCTGTTGGGCGGCATGGTCATGGTGGTCAACCTGCTGGTGGACGTGACCTACGGCATCATCAACCCCCGTATTCGGCACTGAGGGCACACGACATGGCAACACTGGCCGACACCACTTCCCATTTTGATGCGCCTAACCCCTGGCGTGAATTTTGGGATTATTTTTCAACCAACAAAGGGGCCGTGGCGGGCCTGATCATCGTGCTGCTGGTGCTGCTGATGGCGGCGCTGGCCCCCTGGATTGCACCCTACGCCCCCAACGACACCGACCCGAGTGTGTTTTTAACCCCACCCGCGTGGCAGGCTGGCGGCTCCAGCGCCCACTGGCTCGGCACCGATGCCATTGGGCGGGA
>JBGSRY010000181.1:0-3877 GCA_041737325.1 Rhodoferax sp.
TTGAAGGTGTTGACGCGCAGGTCTAGTCCGGCACCCTGGTTGAAGCTCTCGACCAGTGGCCAGAATTCAGCGCCCAATTGGTCTTTGAGCGGCTGCACCAGCCACTCCGGCAGGTTATGCCGGTGGCGCTCCATCAGGTCTTCGGGTTTGATGGCTTCGCACTGGTCGAGCCAATTGATTTCCTGATCCGTCAGGGCGCTGCGCAAAAAATCGCCCGGGCCATAAAAACCCAAAATAGCCAAGCGACGCTCTTTCGGGCCACTGCCCGACGGGGCAAAGTGGTCAAAGAGGTTTTTTTTGCGCAGCACGGTGTACACCGTCTCGGCCATGGTGGCACGCTCACGCGGCCCAAAGCCACGGTGATCCCGGAAAAACCGCGACACAATGGCATCGGCCGGGTGGTCAAATTTGAGGGTCAGCCGCACCAGTTCGGCGCAGGCTTCCAGAAGGGCTTTTGGATGCATAGCAGGCGATTGTCCCACGGGAACTTTACGCATCTTCACGGTTCTGAACATCAGCCGCCGCAATCAAGTTGCACAATCTGTCCATGGTCTTGCTGCACTAACCCACAAAGCCTGCCCCTCAGCCCCTCAGCCCCACAGTGCCCCCTGCACCCCCAACCCATGCCCTTGCACCCCCTATCCTTATGTCGACGCTGCGGCGCGGTCGCTTTGAGCCTGCTGCTCAGCGGCTGTGCAAGCTGGTTCACACCAGACACAAACCCGCCCAGCGCCACGCCCCCAGCCAACACCGCCCCAACCGCATGGTGGCAAGATTTTTATGACCCCCTGCTGTCTGATCTGATCCAGCAAGCCCTGCAAGCCAACCCCAACATCAGCTCGGCCCAGGCCGCGTTGCGACAGGCTCGGGCCTTGCGCGATGTCAAACTGGCAAACACCCGCCCACAAGTCACCGTCTCAGGCTCGGTACAACGCAGTACGTCTGAGAACACGTCACCCAGCATCAGCTTTGGCAGTGGTCTGGATGCCAGTTGGGAGCTGGACGTGTTTGGTGCCCAGCAGAGCGCAGTGGCCAACAGCGAGGCTGATTTGGCCGCAGCCACCGCCAACCTGCGTGACGTGCAACTGAGCATGACCGCTGAAGTGGCATTGGCCTACATCCAGTTGCGCGGCCTGCAGTCACAACGGGCACTGGCGCAAAACAACCTGGCCAGTCAAGCCGAAACCTTGCAGCTCACCCAATGGCGCGCCCAGGCGGGCCTGGTGACTGCGCTGGAAGTGGCACAAGCCCAAACCGCCGTGTCGCAAACGGCGGCGCAAATTCCCGCCTTGCAAAACAGCCTGGCCACCACCCGGCACAGCTTGGCTGTGCTCACCGGCAAACACCCAACCGAACTCGATCAGGTCCTGGCCACTGCAGCCCCTATTCCACTGGTAGCGGATGCCGTAGCCGAGGTGATTCCAGCCAACAGCCTGCGCCAACGAGCAGACGTACGTGCAGCAGAAGCCCGTGTCACAGCCGCCCTGGCGGCGGTGGATGCTGCCCAGGCGGCACGCAAACCCAGCTTCAGGCTAGGCGGCTCATTGGGCCTGACGGCGTTGACCCTGGCGGGTTTGGGCAATGGTGCAGCGCTGGCCACACAAGTGCTGGGCAGCGTGTCCATTCCGGTGCTCGATGGAGGGGCCGCCAAAGCACAGGTACGCGTGCAGCAAGCAGCCCTGGAACAAACCCGTGCCACGTACCAAAACACGATGCTGACAGCCCTCAAAGAAGTGGAAGATGCCCTGATCACCCTGCGCCATGACCGCGTCCGGCTGGAGCATCTGCAGCAAGCCGCAGATGCCGCTCAAACGGCAGCCGTGCTGGCACAAAACCGTTACAGCAGTGGGTTGATCGATTTTCAGACCGTGCTGCAAACCCAGCGCACCCTGTTGACTGCGCAGGACAGCCGCGCCAGCCTGCAAGCCCAATTGAGCAACGACCATGTGCGCCTGATCAAAGCCATGGGTGGCGGCTGGCAATGAAACCGCCTGTGTACCTTAACGCCCCATCCCTCCAGCCCCAAAAACACAGCAAACACCGGAAACAAGCGCATGTCTGACTTTTCCCAACCCACCTCCGCTCCCAACACCAGCAGCACGGACGCAGTGCAGGCCCTGTTGCAAACACCGCCCCAAGCGCCCCTTTGGCGCAGGAAATGGCTCTTGATTGCTATATTTTTGATTGCAATCAGCGCAGGTGGTTACTACGTCTGGAACCAAAATAAACAAAAAAATGCCGCTCCGGTGTATGTCACCGAAACCGCCGCCAAAGGCGACTTGACGCTCAGCGTCACCGCCAACGGCACGCTGCAACCCACCCGCTCGGTCAACATCGGCAGCGAACTCTCGGGCACGGTGCGCCGGGTGCGGGTGGACGTGAACGACAAGGTTAAAAAAGGGCAGGTGCTGGTGGAACTTGACACCGCCAAGCTGACCGATCAAGTCACCCGCTCACGTGCGGCCCTGGCCAGTGCCAACGCCCAGTTGACCCAGGCCAGCGCCACCGTCCAGGAAAGCCGTGCCAGTCTGGCCCGGCTTGAGGAAGTGGCCCAACTCTCAGGCGGTAAAGTGCCGTCCAAAACCGAACTTGACAGCGCCCGGGCCACACACCAACGTGCGCTGGCGGCTGAACTCAGCGCCCGCGCCAGCGTCGAGTCGGCGCGCGCCTCTTTGGCCACGGACAGCACCAACTTGTCCCGTGCCTCAATCAGTTCCCCGATTGACGGCGTGGTGCTCACCCGCAGCGTCGATCCCGGCAACGCGGTGGCGGCCTCACTGCAAGCCGTGACCCTGTTCACCGTGGCCGAAGACCTGCGCCAAATGCGGCTGCAGGTGAATGTGGATGAAGCCGATGTGGGCCGCATCCAGCTCGGTCAACGCGCCAGCTTTACTGTCAGTGCGTTCCCGGGGCGGCGCTTTCCAGCCACCATTGCCCGGGTGTCGTATGGTTCTACCATCACCGACAACGTGGTCACCTACCAGGCCCTGCTGGACGTAAAAAACGACGACCTCAGCTTGCGCCCGGGCATGACCGCCACCAGCACCATCATCGCCGTGGAGCGCAAAGCCGTGCTGCTGGTGCCCAACACCGCGCTGCGCTTCTCGCCCCAGGCGGCCGATGCTGCCAAAGCCAAAAATGGCAGCGACATCATGGCCAGCGTCATGCCACGGATGCCGCGTGTGGCCAAAAAAGCCAGCGGCGGTGTGGCCAAACAAGTCTGGGTATTGCGCGACGGTGCGCCCGTGGCAGTTAGCGTTAGCCCCGGCATCAGCGACGGACGCATGACCGAGATCACGGACGGTGAATTGACACCGGGCATGGCCGTCATCACCGACCAGCGCAGCGGCACAGCGGCCACCAAACCATGAGCCAGCCGCTGATTGAACTCAAGGCAGTGACCAAAACCTACGGCCAGGGGGCCACCGCCCTGCAAGCCCTCAAGGGTGTTGACCTGCGCATCCAGGCGGGTGACTTTGTCGCCATCATGGGCCCCAGCGGTTCGGGCAAGTCCACCGCCATGAACACCTTGGGGCTGCTCGACACACCCACCACCGGTGAATATTTGTTCAACGGCGTGCATGTGGAAACCCTCACGCGTGACCAGCGCGCGCTGTTGCGCCGCCGCTACCTGGGTTTTGTGTTTCAGGGCTTCAACCTGCTGGCACGCACCAGCGCCCAGGAAAATGTTGAGTTGCCCCTGCTGTACCGTGGCGAGCCCGCCAAAACACGCCACACCGCCGCCCAAAAAGCGCTGGCTTCGGTGGGGCTGGCAGGTTGGGAGCACCACACCCCGGCGGAACTCTCGGGCGGCCAGCAACAGCGTGTGGCCATTGCCCGCGCCATCGTCACCGAGCCCGCCGTGCTGCTGGCCGAC
>JBGSRY010000200.1:0-2524 GCA_041737325.1 Rhodoferax sp.
GTGGTCGGCGGTGCGTGACAACATACAAAATTCCTCAAATTTAATAGCAATAAAAGCTTATTTAATGCGGGCTAGATGCCATTTTTACTTATGAGGACTGGCTCTGAGACTGGCTCTGGCTGGCATCGTCTTCCAGAATCCAGGTGTCTTTTGTACCGCCACCTTGTGACGAATTGACGACCAAGGAACCTTCTTTGAGCGCCACGCGTGTCAAACCACCAGGCACCATTTGCACGCTTTTGCCTGAGAGCACATAGGGGCGCAAATCAATGTGGCGCGGCGCAATGCCACTTTCGACAAACGTGGGGCAGCTCGACAAACTCAGCGTGGGCTGGGCGATGTAGCCCGTGGGGTTGGCCTGCACCGCTTTTTTGAAATCTTCAACTTCTGCTTTGGTGGCCGCAGGCCCCACCAACATGCCGTAGCCACCTGCGCCGTGCACCTCTTTGACCACCAACTCGTTCATGTGCGCCAGCATGTAGGCCAGGTCGTCCTTGTTGCGGCCCATGTAGGTGGGCACGTTGTTCAGAATCGGCTTTTCACCCAGGTAAAACTCGATCATTTTGGGCACATAGGGGTAGATGGATTTATCGTCTGCCACGCCCGTGCCCACGCCGTTGCAAATGTTGATGTGGCCGGCCTTGTAGACCTCCAGCAGCCCGGCGCAACCCAGCGTGGAGGTCGGGCGAAACACATTTGGGTCCAGAAAATCGTCATCCACGCGGCGGTAAATCACGTCCACCCGCTGCGGCCCGCGCGTGGTGCGCATGTAGCAGAAGTTGTCTTTGACAAACAGGTCTTGACCTTCCACCAGCTCCACCCCCATTTGCTGCGCCAAAAAGGCGTGCTCGAAATAAGCACTGTTGTACATGCCGGGCGTGAGCACCACCACGGTCGGCTCCGCAGTGGTGGGCGGACTGCTCTGGCGCAGGGTTTCCAGCAGCAAGTCGGGGTAATGGGCAATCGGGGCCACGCGGTGCATGCTGAACAAGTCGGGAAACAGCCGCATCATCATCTTGCGGTCTTCCAGCATGTAGCTCACCCCGCTGGGCACACGCAGGTTGTCTTCCAGCACGTAATACGTACCGTTGCCTTTGGCATCAGGCGCTCGCACGATGTCAATGCCCGAGATTTGTGAGTACACCTGGTTGGGCAAATCCACACCCATCATTTGCGGGCGAAACTGGGCGTTGTGCTCGATCTGCTCACGCGGGATCAGCCCGGCTTTCAGAATCTCCTGGTGGTGGTAGATGTCGTGCAGAAAACGGTTCAGCGCCGTCACACGCTGCACCAGGCCAAGCTCCAGGCTGCGCCACTCGTGCGCGGGGATGATGCGCGGAATCAAATCGAACGGAATCAGGCGTTCGGTGCCCGCACCGTCTTCATCTTTTTCACCGTACACGGCAAAGGTGATGCCGACACGGCGGAAGATGACCTCGGCCTCGGCCCGGCGCTTGGCCATGGTGTCGCCGGGCTGGCGCGCCAGCCATTCGTCGTAGATTTTGTAATGGTCCCGAATCTGTGCGCCCTGGGTAAAAAATTCATAGGGCAGCTGGGTGTACATCTCGTCGAATTTTTGCATCATCTTTTACTCCTGCGCTTAGCTTAGCAAGCTTTGGGCCAATTTCTCTGGTTCAAACACCATGGGGGCAGATTCCAGTTCATTTTGCTTGTGACACCGGCATGCGGTGATGCCAATACCGCTTTTGTTCCACCCGCTCGCACCGCACCGTTTCAGGCTGCCACGACTGCCAGGTGGCTGCACCACAATGAGGCGAGTCGATCAGCTCGATGTGACGCTCGGCATAGCGCACCAAAACTGCGCTGGCCGGATGCCCAAAGCGGTTGCGGTAACCTGCTTGCACCAAAGCGATGCGTGGTTGCACCACCTCCAGAAACGCGGCACTGCTTGATGTTTTACTGCCGTGGTGCGGCACCAGCAGCACGTCGGCATGCAAGCTGCTCGCGCTGGGGTTGGTCACAGCGCGAGCCGTAGAACCCGTGGCCGTGCTGGCAACCGTTGCAGCGCTGGCTGCACGGGTCAACAGTTGCGCCTCTTGTGCCGCCTCAATGTCACCGGCCAGCAGTGCGGTTTGTGAGCTGCTGGAAATGCGCAGGGTACAGCTCATGGCGTTGGTTTTGCGTACATCACCATAGTCGCTGGCCTGCGGGTGCAGCACCTCAAAGTTGACACCATCCCACTGCCAGCGTTGACCGGCCACACAGCGCTGTGCCGCTCGCAGCGCCTGCAAGCTGTGGTCCAGCTCAATGGAACTGAGCAACTGGGCCTGTGGCTGCATCTGCAGCACGGCTTGTGCGCCACCGGTGTGGTCGCTGTCGCGGTGGCTCAGCACCAGGGTGTCCAGCGGTTGGTCAAGCGCACGCAGCAAGGGCACCAGCACGCGGTGTCCGGCATCGCTCTCGCGGCTGAAGCGCGGGCCTGCGTCGTACAGCAGTGCGTGGTGTGCGGTGCGCACCAAAACGGCGTTGCCCTGGCCAATGTCTGCCGCCAACAGTTCAAACT
>JBGSRY010000206.1:0-2835 GCA_041737325.1 Rhodoferax sp.
AGTTGGTCAATTCGACCGCTTCTGGCTGAGGTGACCGTTTCTTTACCAGCCTCTGTGCTGGCAATGAAAACATTAGTCCCCGTTTGTTGTCCAGCTGCGTTTTTTTCAACAAAAAACACACGGCTGCCGTTGGCAGATTCCTGAAACTGACCGGGCTCGATGCGTTCCAGATCACCACGGCGTTCATATTGGTTTTTCAGGTCATCAATACGCTGGTTGGTCCACGGTAAAACCAGCAAGGCCAGCACTGCGATAACCGCAAAGATGGGCCATGAAAAACGCATCAATGGGGTAAGCAATGAGGAAAGCCCCTTTCCACTGCAAAACCAGATCACCATTTCACTGTCGCGGTACATGCGTGACAGCGTACCAATGATGGCAATGAAAAGGCTCATGCTCAGCAAAGTGGGCATATAGGCAAGCACCGTATACCCCATGACCAGCGTCACATCAGAAGGGTTAAAACTACCGCGTGAAGCTTGGCCCAGCGTGCGGATCAGGGTCATGGTCATGACGACAGTGACCAGTATCACCAACGTGGCACCAAAACTGCGTGACAGTTCTTTGCGGAGAGAAGATTGGAATAACATTGCAGGCAAGGAAACCACCGATTATGAACTTTGAACTGAAATTTTTTAATCCCTCTGACGCAACCCATGCAAAATGTGATGTTTCGCTGGTTGTGGTGACGCATGCTTTTAAGGCAGGCAAAGATGCACTGTCGGTGCTGATTGCCAAGGCACTCAAATCGGGTGATTTAGTGGCCAAGGCTGGCCAGGTGCTGGATGTATACCGTCCTGTGGGTTTTTTGACATCCCGAATCGTCCTGGTTCACGCCGCAGACGGCGCAGCGGCCGATGTACAAAAAGCCATTTCGGCTGCGTATGCAGTGATCAAAGCTGCCAAGCCACGGCATCTTGGTATTGGTTTTTTGCTGCAACCTGAGCCTCAAACACTGCGTGTGGCATTAACCACTCTGGCTGATGTCAGCTATGTCTATACCAGCACCAAGTCTGATTCACAGGGACGTTCACTGGTGCAAATTTCGGTGGCTGTTCCGGATGAGAAAGCCTTGAAATCGTGTTTTGACCGTGCGGTGGCTGCAGTCAACGGTATTGAACTGGCCAAAGAGTGGGGCAATCGCCCGGCCAACTATGCGACCCCAACCCATCTGGCAGGTGTTGCCAAAGCGTTATCAAAGTTTTCACGCATTAAAGTTGACGTGTTAGGCCCCAAGGAAGTTTCGAAACTGGGCATGGCTGCATTTGAGGCGGTCGCTAAAGGTTCTGATGAGCCGTTGCGTTTCATCGTGTTGCGATACAGCGGCGCGACAAAAGCAACAGCCCCGGTGGTCTTGGTTGGCAAGGGCATCACGTTTGACAGTGGCGGCATCTCCATCAAGCCAGCGGCAGAAATGGATGAAATGAAGTTTGACATGTGTGGTGCCGCCAGCGTACTGGGGGTGTTTCGGGCGCTGGCAGAGCTTCAACCAGACATCAATGTGGTTGGATTGATTGCCTCTTGCGAAAACTTGCCGAGTGGTCGGTCGGTGAAACCTGGGGATGTGGTTACCAGCATGAGTGGTCAAACCATCGAAGTGCTCAATACCGATGCGGAAGGCCGCCTGGTGTTGTGCGATGCCCTGACTTACGCCGAACGTTTCAAACCCGAAGTGGTTTTGGACATTGCAACCTTGACCGGAGCGTGCGTGATTGCGTTAGGTGCGATTCGTAGTGGTTTCTTCACACCCGACGAGTCTTTGGCTGCGTCGCTGTTGTCGGCGGGCGAGTCCTCGCAAGATTTATGCTGGCCCATGCCGCTGGATGATGCATATGCTGAAGGATTAAAAACCAGCTTTGCGGATGTAGCCAATGTGGCAGGGCGTGCTGGCGGCTCTATCACCGCTGCCAAATTTCTGCAGCGCTTCACATCAAAATACCGCTGGGCACACTTTGATATTGCCGGGACGGCTTGGAAATCTGGAGCAACCAAGGGTGCTACGGGTCGTCCGGTGGGTTTGCTTTTGGATTATTTATTGGCCCAAGACCCCAAAGGAAAAACCATTTGACAGACATTGTTTTTCATTTCAATGCCACTGAGCGGCTCATGTACGTATGCCGCTTGTTGCGTAAAGCGGTGCTGACCAGCACCCCGGTGGTGGTGACGGGGGCTACAGAACAGTTGCGTGAACTTGACGCTGCCTTGTGGTTTTTTTCTCCAACTGACTTTGTGCCGCATTGCGATTCGGATGCCGGATCAAGTCTGGTCAAGCGGTCTCCGGTGATTTTGTCTACGTCCTTAAAAGACAGGCCAATGGGGCACACTTTGCTCAACTTGGATGAATCAATTCCTGATGGGTTTGAGCAATTTGGACGGGTGATTGAAGTGGTGTCGCTGGATGAAACAGACAAAAAATGGGCGCGGATGCGCTGGAAACGCTATACAGACCTTGGGTTGAACCTGATTCGTCATGACGCAGGACGTGTTTCTGCATGAACAACATCCCTAAACCCCCGCCGCGTTTTGTACCGACACTGACAGAGGTGGTTGATCCCTCGGCCTTGTCTGAATTGCCACTTCAACCCTCTCCTGATGTGCAGGCATTGGTGCGTCAGGTGCAGCATCAGATTGCACCGTTGATTGAGCAAAAATTAAATACCGAACTTGAAGGCATCGTGCATGCTGTGCATGCCACTTTGTCACAGCGGTGGGATGAATTGAGTAGCCAGTTGCAGACTGAAATAAACGCTCGTATTGATCAGGCAGTAGCAGAAGCCTTGATGCTTCGCAAGTCTCAAAAATAATAGTGTTTCATGTTGTGTTTTGTACGCGTCA
>JBGSRY010000243.1:0-3736 GCA_041737325.1 Rhodoferax sp.
GCTACCCCCATGCGAGGTGGGTCAAGCCGAGTGATGCGGTAGCTTCGCTCGGGGTGCAGCATGGGTAAGCGCAGGGCCGGGCTGTGGCGCGCATCCGTGGGTGCACTGCGGGTCACAAAAACAAGCAAATCGTCGGGTGAGCCGTGCGCTTGCCAGGTGATGTGGTCGCCGCAGTCGCCCAGCCACACGGTGCTGTGGTGCAGTTGCCCGCGCAGTTGTTTGTAAAGTCCAATCCAGGCCTGTACTTGTGCACGCTCTGGCGTTGGCAAGTGGCGTACATCAAGCTCCAGACCAAAGTGAAGCGGCAAAGCCACACCGGCCCGAAAGTCGAGCGACTGGCTGCGCCCGGTGGTGTGAAAGGGGACCGGGCCGATGTGTGCACCCAGCACTTCAGGCGGGAAAAATTGCAGCGCACCACGCTGAATGTCCATGCGCGACAGAGCATCGGTGTTGTCGCTGGTCCAGAAGCGGTGGGTGTAGGCCAGGATGCCCGCATCCACACGGCCACCGCCCGAGGCACAACTCTCCACCTCGACCCCGGGGTGCGCGCAGCGCAGCCGGCCCAGCAGGGTGTAGAGACCACGCACCCAGCTGATGCCAAGCGCGCGTCCGTCAGCGCCTTGGGCCTGCGTCAGGTCACGGTTCATGTCCCACTTGAGGTAACAAATGGGCAACGTGCTCAACAACGCGTTGAGTTTCTCAAACAAATAGTCCTGTACTTGGGGTAGGGCCGTGTTGAGCACGCATTGGTGGCGCGCAGTTTGCAGTGGCCGTCCTGCCATGGCCAGTGCCCAGTCGGGGTGGGCGCGGTAGAGCTCGGAATCGGGATTCACCATTTCGGGCTCAACCCACAGGCCAAACTGCATACCCAGCGCACTCACGTGGTTGGCCAGCGGTGCCAGACCGCGTGGGTATTTGGTGGCATCTGGCCACCAGTCGCCCAAGGACGTGGTGTCGTCATGGCGGCCATGAAACCAGCCATCGTCCAGAATGAAACGCTCCACGCCCAAGTTGGCAGCCTGGGTTGCAAAGTCCATCAGGTTGGCTTCCACATGGTCAAAATAAACCGCCTCCCAGGTGTTCAAGTGCACCGGGCGTGGTGTGGGTTTGCCGACGGGCCAGGTGATGGCCGCGCGCATGGCCGCGTGAAAGTTTTGCATCAATCCGTTACGGCCTTGAGCGCTGAAACTGGCCATGACAACGGGTGCATCAAAGCCTTGCTGCGCTGCCAGGCTGAGCTCTCCTGGTGCCAATTGCACGCCCAATTGCCAGGCGCGTGTGCCATCGTCAAGGGTTTCAATGCTTTGAGCATGGTTACCTGACCAGGCCAGGTGCGCACCATAACAAGGTCCCTGATGCCAATCGGTGATTAGGCTGCTAACGACTGCGCCGGGAAACCGCTGGTGGGAGGTGCGCCCGGATTCACTGTGCTGGCTCCATGTGCTGTGCGCCAATGTTTGCGTTTGCCACTGGAACTCGTTGGCCCATTGACCATAAAAACTATGCACCTGCTCCATGGCGGTAGGCAGCAGCAGGCTGGCGCTGGCGAGCCAGTCAATTTGGATCGATTCCAGGGCGTGGTTGTGCAGGTGGGTAGCAACGTGTAGCACGTCAGAAGCATCTAGGGTGAGGGTGATCTCCACTTCGATCCGGCTACGTGCATCAAGCAGCGCAACCCTGAGAGCCTGCGGCCACGCAGTGACCTCAGCGGTGGTGGCCGCAAACACAAAATCGCGCCCATCGCGGTGTGCGCGCAGGGCGGCACTGCCCCCTTCACCCAGTCCGAGGCCGGGAAACAAGCTGTGCATGGGCTCGTGGTCGAGTGTGCAGGGGGGGCTGGCCCTGCCGTCGCGCCAGCGCACATCGGGCAACGCATCTTGTGGCAAGCGGGGACCCCAGTAGCGCAGCAGCGGAGCCTGGCTCACATCGTCAGGCAAAGCGGCTTCCAGTACCAGACTCACGCCGTTGCCGTGCAAGGTCCAAAATGTCATGCTTTAACCTTTGCTTGCGCCAATGGTTAAACCGGCAATGAACTGTTTTTGTAGCAAGAAGAACACGGCCACCGGCGGCATCGCTGCGAGAATGGAGCCAGCTGACACCAACTGCCACTGCGCCACCCACTGGCCATTGAGCGACTTCAGCCCACCGGTGACAGGCATGGCGTGGTCACCCTGAATCAGCACCGTGGCCCAAAAGTAGTCGTTCCAGATGAAGGTGAAGATCAGCACGGCTACTGCTGCCACCGCGGGGCGAACCAAGGGCATGACCACGCGGTAAAAAATTTGCCATTCGTTTGCACCTTCGATGCGTGCGGCCTCAATCAGCTCAAACGGCAAATCGCGAATAAAGTTGCGCAAAAAGAAGGTAGCAAAGCCGGTTTGAAACGCAATGTGAAACAGCGCCAGCCCCTGTACCGTGTCGTACAGGCCAAGCTTGAGCGAAAGTTCGCGTACCGGCACCATCAAAATCTGGAACGGTACAAAGTTGCCGCCGACAAACAATAAAAACACAAACATGTTCAACTTGAAGCGATAAATACCCAAAGCAAATCCAGCCAGTGTGCTCAGCACCACGGTACCGATCACTGTGGGAATCGTCACCAAAAAGCTGTTCAGGATGAACTGAACCATGGGTGTGTTCTGAAACACGGCGCTGTAGTTTTCGATCAGCATCCAGTGTGTGGGCACACCCCAGTAATTGCCAGCGCTCAAGTCGCCTTGGCCGCGTATCGAGGTCAAGGCCACCGCAATGATGGGCAGGAGCCAGATCACCAAGCTGATAGGCAGCGCAATTTTGTACAGCGCGCGGGTAGTACTGGAGGTTTTTTCCAGTGGGGTCGGGAACATTCAGGACTCCTGCTCTTGTTTGTAAATGCGCCGCAGCACAAAGCCGATGTAGATCAACATGATGAAGAACAGCACCGTGGCAATGGCCGTGCCATAGCCCATGCGGTAACCGTACTCGGACAGTGCCGTCTCATACATGTAATAGGCCAGCACACGCGATGAGCCATACGGCCCACCCTGGGTCATGATGGAGATCATGTCAAAACTGCGCAACGAACCAATGATGGTCACCACCACGGCAATGAAGGTAGCCGGACGCAACTGGGGCAACACCACGTGCCACAGCATTTTCCAGCCCTTGGCCCCTTCCAGGCGTGCGGCCTCAATCAGGTCAGGACGCACACTGTTCAAGCCGGTGAGGTACAAAATCATGCAATAGGCAATTTGCGGGTACAGACCGGCCACCACGATGCCGTAGGTGACGATGCGTTCATCGGACAGCACCGCCAGGGGCTCCGCGCCAAAAGCTCTGAACACGTGACTCAAGAGGCCATTGGCCGGGTCGTAAAACCAAGAAAACACCAAACCGAGTACCACTTGTGAGATGACGAACGGAAAGAAGAACAAGGACTTGATGAGGCGGATGCCAAACACGGTCTGATTTAAAAAAAGTGCCAGAAATAGACCTGCCGGGATGGCCAACAAAAACCCAAATATCCAGATCAAATTGTTCTGCAAGGCTTTCCAGAAGTCGGGATCATCCCAAAGTTCACGGTAGTTACCCAAGCCAATAAACAGTGGTTTGCCCAAGCCATCCCATTTGTAGAGACTGATCGCTATGGATTCAAAAATGGGCGCAATCACATACACCCCAAACATCAGTAGCGCGGGCGCAAGAAAAAGCCAAGGGGCAACCGTGCGTTGGTGCTTCGTCCACCAGGTAGGGGCTT
>JBGSRY010000257.1:0-2877 GCA_041737325.1 Rhodoferax sp.
TGACGCGGCGTAAACCCATTTTGTGGGTGCTGCATGTGGCGTATGCCTGGATTGCGCTGGGCTTGCTGGCGCTGGGCTTGGCACAGATCGGTCTGCTGGCAGCGTCGGCAGGCATCCATGCGTTGGCGGTGGGGGCCACGGGCGGCTTGATCATTGGCATGGTGACCCGCACTGCGCGTGGCCACACCGGTCGGCCTTTGGCCGTAGGTTGGCCAGAGGTGCTGGCTTATGCTTTGGTCGCAGCGGCTGCCGTGTTCCGGGTGCTGATGCCGCTGTTGTTGCCGGGCTGGTATCAGGCGGCACTGGTGCTGGCGGCACTGGCCTGGAGCGCGGCGTTTTTGATTTATCTGTGGGTCTACACCCCGTGGTTGATGCGCACCAGGCTCGATGGCAAAGACGGTTAGGGTTAATGCCCATGGCTGTGGACGAATTGAAAGTTAAAATTTTTAATAAACCAGAACAGCAACTTTGCAGACCACCCATTGGCAACAGATGTGTGTCGGTTTCACACCCTGTGTAGGCTCCGTGTCAACCAGGTGCCCGACAATGTCGTTGATGATGCGGGCAGTGTGTGCAATAGCTGCTGGTTTCATTCTTTAACTTAACCTGGAAACATACTTTTATGACAACACGTCGCGTATTCATGATGCAATCTGTGGTGGGTGCCAGCGCTTTGGCTTCTGGTGTGGCCATGGCTGCTACCGCAGTGGCAGAAACCGATGCCAATGCCAAGGCCTTGGGTTATGTGGCTGATGCCACCAAGTCCAAACACGCCAAGTACAAAGCACCTGCTGCATGCGGCAACTGCGCTTTGTTCCAAGGTAAAGCTGGCGCTGCAGCAGGTGGTTGCCCGCTGTTTGCAGGCAAAGAAGTGTCAGCCAAAGGCTGGTGCAGCGCTTACGCCAAAAAAGCCTAAGCCCCACTGGGTTGTCCCAGTTCAAGCAGAGCCCACCCTTGCGGTGGGTTTTGTTTTTGTGCGCTGGCCTTTGGCAGGGTCAAATTTCGGATAATCAGCGCATGAATGCTTCAATCAATGCTGACCCGGCCGAGTTGGCCAAATTCTCAGACTTGGCCCACCGCTGGTGGGATGCAGACGGCGAATTCCGACCGCTGCACCAAATCAATCCCCTGCGTCTGGCCTGGATCAATGGCTTGTGCCCACTGCAAGGCAAAACCGTGCTCGACGTGGGGTGTGGCGGTGGTATTTTGACCGACTCGCTGGCGCGCTCAGGCGCTACGGCCACCGGCATTGACCTGTCCACCAAGGCGCTTCGCATTGCGCAGCTGCATGCGCTGGATGCCCAAACCAGCAACGTGACTTACCGTGAGATCAGTGCCGAAGCCATGGCCTTGGAAGCACCCGCCAGCTTTGACGTGGTCACCTGCATGGAAATGCTCGAACACGTGCCAGACCCGGCATCTGTGGTGCAGGCCTGCGCCACCCTGGTCAAGCCCGGTGGTTGGGTGTTTTTCTCTACGCTCAATCGCAATCCAAAATCGTTTTTGCTGGCCATTGTGGGGGCGGAATACGTGCTGGGCATGCTGCCACGCGGCACGCACGAATACGCCAAAATGATTCGACCCAGCGAATTGGCCAGCTTTTGCCGCCAGGCTGGCTTGAACGTGTCGCACACCCGTGGCTTGTCGCACAACCCGTTGACGCAACGCTACTGGATGAATGACGACACCAGTGTCAACTATTTGGTTGCCACACAAAAACCTGGCGCTACAGTTTTGTGAGCGGATTACCCCCCGGTTTTACCGATGCGCAGGCCGTCTTGTTTGACCTGGACGGCACGCTGATTGACAGTGCCCCTGACTTGGCCGCCGCCGTGGATGTGATGCGCACCGTGCGCGGCCTGCCGTCTTTGCCGTTGTCGTCTTATCGTCCGATGGCTGGAGCCGGTGCGCGTGGCATGTTGGGGGTGGCGTTTGACTTGTCACCCGATCATCCGGATTTTTTGACCTTGCGTGAAGAGTTCTTTTGCAATTACGAACGCTGCATGACGCAGCACACCCAAATTTTCAAAGGCGTACCTGAGACGCTTTCGATGTTGACGGCAAGGGGACTGAAGTGGGGCGTGGTAACCAACAAGTCAGAGCGCTTTACCTTGCCTTTGACCGCCTCCATGCCCCTGTTTGCGACCGCAGGGGCCATTGTCAGTGGCGACACCACAGCGCATGCCAAGCCACACCCTGCACCGTTGCTGGAAGCTGCACGCAGATTGGGGCTACAACCTGAGCGCTGCGTCTATGTGGGTGACGATGAGCGCGATATCGTGGCCGGTTTGGCCGCAGGTATGGCCACCGTGGCGGTGACCTATGGCTACCTGGGGCAACAAGCTGACACCACCCGCTGGGGCGCACATGCCAGCATAAATTGTGTGAATGATTTGTTGCCGCTCTTGCAATTGACCAGCAAGGCCTAAAATAGCCGACTTGGGGCTGCACTGGTTTCGACGTGGATTCGGACGCGCAGCAGGGCATGTCGAGCTGAATGCGCTCGTAAAACAGATTCAAAAAAACTAACTGCAAACGACGAACGTTTCGCACTCGCTGCTTAATTGCACGTGAGCCTCACAACAGTCAGCCGATCGGCTGGGCAAGGGTAGCGCAAGCTGTCCAGGCTGTGGGGTAATCTTATTCGGCTGGGCCTGCCTTGGGTAACTTAGGGTGGGTTGAGAAAATAGGTTGCTGGCGATTTGCATAGCGTGCCACTGCGCGATGTGAAAAGCGAGATTCAAATCAGACGGCTACACATGTAGAACTGTTCGAAGAAGGTTTGCGGACGCGGGTTCAAATCCCGCCAGCTCCACCATACATAGAAGGCCCGGATAGTCTCCGGGCCTTTTTTCGCCCGTAATCCCCATTCGGCGC
>JBGSRY010000288.1:0-4743 GCA_041737325.1 Rhodoferax sp.
GACGCTTTATTTGCCATGGCAAAAACCGTTGCACGTGAACGTCAAACCAGCCTGCGCGCTTTGATTGAAGAGGGATTGCGTCGTGTTTTGAGTGAAGCCACAAATCAAGTCAAACCCGCATTCAAGCTCAAAGATGCTCGCGTGCATGGTGAAGAAGTGCTGCTGTCGAACCCACGAGACTGGCAACAACTTGAAGACGATCATGTACTTTTGCGCCACCTCCAAAGCTCGACATGATCGCGATTGACACCAATATCTTGGTCTACGCCCACCGCACCGAGTCCAGTTTTCATACCCAGGCTTTTGACTGCATCAAGCTTTTGGCAGAAGGCCACAAGCCTTGGGCCATTCCGGTGAGTTGCTTGCATGAATTTCTAGCGATTGTCACCAACCCAAAGGTCTTTCGCCCCGCCAGTACCCACGTGCAGGCGCTGGCGCAGGTGGATGCGTGGTTGGCATCACCGCAGATGCATATGCTTCACAGTGGCGCACAGCATTGGCAAATTTTGTCAGACCTGACACACAAAGCAAAGCTTCAGGGCGGTCAGTTTCATGATGCGCGCATTGCCGCGCTTTGTATTGAAAACGGAGTGTCTGTTTTGTATAGCGCAGACAGAGACTTTGGTCGTTTCAAAGCTTTGAGAACCGTTAATCCACTGGTGAATTGAATAACGTAACCAGCGAAATTGGGGCCAGATTTCACTTGATTTTTAGAGGTGCTTAGGCAAAAAAAAAACGACCCGGCCGGGTCGTTTTTTTTGTAAGCCGGATTAACCGCCTTTTTTACAGCGCTTGCCGGGGTTTTTCTTGTTGTTGGTGGCCACGCCACGTTCCAGGCTGCGCAGCTGGCCATGACCAGCGGTGAAGCACACGCCTTTGGGGGCGACGGGGCGGGGGGTAGCTTTGCGATCAGCTTCGGTGCGGAATTCTTTGGCCATGAGAGTGACTCCAGTGGAAGGGGTGATAAAAACCTGTGATTATCTCAGCACTTTGGCCGCTGACAATTTTCAGTTCAGCAAATACCCGTCGGCCTCGTCATCCAGGTGCTGGGCATCAATGGCGGCATCAAACGCCGCACGGCTGGCCAGCGCTTCGGTGGTGTAGGGAATCAGCGGCTTATCCAGCGGGCGCAGTTTGTGGCGGCGCAGGCCGCGCAGTTGTTGCGAACGTTCCATGGTTTGCAGCACACGCTCGGGGTTCATCATCAGGCTAAACGGGTTCAGGGTTTCGAGGGCGGTGGTCATGGGTGGCTCCTGGTTCAAACATCGACTTGCGAACTGCAATGCGTTGAAATGAACTGTATCCCTGCCGTTTCAAAAGCTAAAGTCGGCGCTTGGCTGTGCTTTGCGTCAGAAATTGCCTTACACCCTGTCAGTGCATTCAGAGCATGCGCACCCTGACGCTTTTGCCTTTGACCTTGCCCGCGTTGAGTTTTTGCATGGCATCTTGGGCAATGTCGCGCTGCACCGCCACAAAGGTGGTGAACTCGGTCACATTGATCTTGCCGATTTGCTCGCGGGCGTAACCGGCATCCGCAGTCAGCGCACCCAGCACGTCACCGGGGCGGATTTTTTCTTTGCGGCCGCCCAAAATTTGTAGCGTGACCATGGGCGGCAGCAAGGGCCCGGAGCCGGTTGGCGTGAGTTCTTCGAGCTTGTGCCAGCCGGATGCCTGGTTTTGATACTGCTCAATCTTGCCCACCGCGCCCATCTCATACATGGCCGCCAGACTCAGTGCCAGGCCCGATTCACCGGCACGCCCGGTGCGACCAATGCGGTGCACATGCACCTCGGGGTCGGGGGTGATGTCCACGTTGATCACGGCCTCCAGCTCTTTGATGTCAATGCCGCGTGAGGCCACGTCGGTGGCCACCAGCACGGAGGTGCTGCGGTTGGCAAACTGTGCCAGCACCTGGTCGCGTTCGCGTTGTTCCAGCTCGCCGTACAGCGCCAGCGCGCTGAAGCCCTGCTGCTGCAAATAGGTCACCAGGTCTTTGCACTGCTGCTTGGTGTTGCAAAACGCCAGCGTGCTGGTCGGCCTGAAGTGGTTGAGCAGCTTGGCTACTGTTTCAAACCGGGTGGGCCGGGTAACCTCATAAAAGCGTTGTTCAATCAAACTTTTTGCAGCAGGCGCTTGCACCGTGACGCGCTCTGGCGCACGCATGAACTGGCTGGCCAGCCGCTCAATGCCCTGCGGGTAAGTGGCTGAAAACAGCAGGGTTTGACGCTCTGGCGGACATTGCTGGGTGACGGTGGCAATGTCGTCAAAAAAGCCCATGTCGAGCATGCGGTCGGCTTCGTCCAGCACCAGCGTGTTCAGCGCCTCCAGGCTCAAATAGCCGCGCGCCAGGTGGTCCATCACCCGCCCCGGTGTGCCCACCACAATGTGTGCACCGTTTTCAAGCGACGCACGCTGGCCGCGCAGCGCCACGCCACCGCACAGGGTGACGACCTTGATGTTGTCTTGGGCACGCGCCAGGCGGCGCATTTCCACAGTAACCTGGTCGGCCAGCTCACGCGTGGGGCACAACACCAGAGCCTGCACCGCAAAGCGACGCGGGTTCAGGCGTTCCAGCAGGGCCAGGCCAAAGGCAGCTGTTTTGCCGCTGCCGGTTTGTGCCTGTGCAATCAGGTCACGCCCGGCCAGCGCCACTGGCAAGCTCGCGGCCTGAATCGGGGTCATGGCGGTATAGCCCAGCTGCTGCAAATTTTCCAGCGTCACGGGGTTGAGTGGCAGGGTATTGAAGGCGTTGTTTTGGGGTTGAATCATGGGGGATGCAGCAAGTGTTTAATATCTAAAATGCTATTTTTAATATAGCATTATACCCATAATATTAAAGGGCTACAGCGTTAAAACTCTTTATGCTTTTCAAGCAAAATAGGCTTTGACGAAATCTTCAAACGGCTCCTCAACGGCCGCATCCACCTGCTGCTGTGCCGCCAGTGATGCCTGCACACTGGTTTTGAATTGGCCCAAGGTTTCAAGGTCCAGCCCGGTGGCCTGCAACTGCTGGGGTGTGGGTTTTGGACATCTCAAAAGCAAAGTTGAAATAGCCACCCTGCTTTTTCACGGCCTCCACCACCTGCGCGGATGGGGTTAGCTCGGGCTGGTCAATGCGTTGGCACAACGTCTGCATGGCCTGTGCATAAGCCGCGCCGCCATACGCGGTATCGAGCATGGCGGCAAACGGGGCCATGTCGTCAAACAGTTCATGCGCCAGCACGCGCAGGGGCTGCTCGCGGTTGTGCACCAGCAGTTGCAGGCCCGGCTGGCGGCCGCGGGTCACCACACGGTGCTTGTTCTCGTCGTTTTCGCTTTGCTCGCGGCACGTGATGGGAGGACTGGCGCGAAACAGGCACATCAGCAACAACACGTCGGCAAACAGCGGCTGCTCGGGGGCGATGCCGATGTCGATGAATGGGTTGAGGTCAAACAGGCGCATTTCCACATACTGCACACCCAACTCTTTCAGGGCTTTGGCCGGACGCAGGCTGGACACGCGCTTGGGGCGCATGGAGGCGTAAAACTCGGCCTCGAGTTGCAACACACTGTCGCTGAGCTGGTGCCACTGGTCACCATCACGCACGCCCAGCTCGGCGTAGTACGGGTCGGGGGTGCGGATGGCAGCTTCCAGCCCCTGGACATAGTCGGCCAGTGAATTGAAGCTGATGGCCATCTTGTCTTGTGCGTGGTTCTGGTAACCCAGATCACTCATGCGCAAACTGGTGGCAAACGGGCCGTGCAGCGTGCCCGCAGCCAGCTCGGTCAGGTCACTGGGGTGGCCCTGCAAAAACGACGGGCACAAGGCCGGGGAGGCACCAAACAAATAGGGCACCAGCCAACCGTAGCGCAGAAAATTGCGAATCAGCCCAAAGTAACGCGCGCTGATGAAGTCTTGCACATCGCCGCTGCCACAACAAGCCTGCAGCGCCAGCCAGAAGTCTTGCGGCAACGACCAGTTGTAGTGTGCCCCGGCAATGGTTTGCATGGCGCGGCCATAACGCAGCCCCAGCCCTTCACGGTAGACCATCTTGAAACGCGCCGCGTTGGAGCGGCCGTAGTCGGCAATCGCAATCTCGGCATCGGTGCCAATCTTGCACGGCATGGAGCCGGCCCACAGGTACTCACCGCCCAATTGCTGGGCGCTGAAGCGGTGCACGTCTTTCAGAAAAGCCAATGGAAAAGCCGGGTCTGCGGACGGCGGAGTGATGAATTCGAGCAGGCTCTCGGCGTAGTCGGTGGTGATCCACGGATGCGTCAGCTTGGCCCCCAGACTGGCAGGGTGACTGGTGTTGGCCAGATAGCCATTGCGGTCAACGCGCAAACACTCGCGCTCAAAGCCACGCACAATGCCGCGCAACAGCTGGGCCTGACGGGGTTCAGAAAACTGGCGAACTTCATTGCAACAGGTAAATTTCAACATGCCTTGACTCTCAGCGCGATCGGTAAAGCTTGAGTATGTCACCTTTAAAAAACCATCCGCACGGCGCGCCACACGGGCATGAAACAATAGCGACATGCCTTACTTACCGACCTTCATCGCGCCGCAGCGCTTCACCGACCCGGCGGCTGCCCTGGCCCAGGCCCGCCTGATTTACGACCGCAGCCTGGCACATTTGCGCCAGGCCATGCAGCGTTATGTGGCGGGCGACGAGTTGCCCAGCCACGTGCGCGCCTGCTACCCGTTTGTGCGGCTGCAAACCGACACCGTCACGCGCCAGTCCAGCAGCGAATCGGCGCGCC
>JBGSRY010000315.1:0-2820 GCA_041737325.1 Rhodoferax sp.
CCTGCAGGCTGCGACCGAACTGTGGGCTACCGGCTTGCAAGGTGGCATCCAGGTCCATGACCGTCGTTTTGCCAATGAAGCCTGGGCAGCCAACCCGGCCGCGGCCTTTTCAGCGGCGGCGTATTTGCTCAACGCCAAAACACTCACACAAATGGCTGACGCGGTTGAAACCGATGCCAAAACCCGTGCCCGCATCCGCTTTGCGGTTGAGCAGCTCACCGCCGCAGCCGCGCCCAGCAACTTTTTGGCCTTGAACGCCGAGGCACAGCAAAAAGCCCTTGAGACCCAGGGTGAAAGCATCGCCAAAGGCATTCAAAACTTGTTGCATGATTTGCAACAAGGCCATGTGTCGATGACGGATGAAAGCATTTTTGAAGTTGGCAAAAACGTGGCCACCACAGAAGGTGCGGTGGTATTTCAGAACGACCTGTTCCAGCTGATTGAATACAAGCCGTTGACGGCCAAGGTGTATGAAAAACCGTTTTTGCTGGTGCCCCCCTGTATTAACAAGTTTTATATTCTTGACCTGCAGCCGGACAACTCCTTGATTCGCTATGCGGTGTCCCAAGGGCATCGCACCTTTGTGGTGAGCTGGCGCAACCCAGATGTGTCGCTGGCTACCGCCACCTGGGACAACTATGTGGAAGATGCGGTCATCAAAGCCATCAGCGTCACGCAAGACATAGCAGGCAGCAAGAGCATCAATGCGCTGGGTTTTTGTGTCGGCGGCACCATGCTCGGTTGTGCGCTGGCGGTGCTGGCCGCGCGTGGTCAAAAACCGGTGGCCAGTGCCACGTTTCTCACGTCGATGCTCGACTTTGCAGATACCGGCATCCTGGACGTGTTCATTGACGAAGCGTTTGTGCAATACCGTGAAAAAGAAATGGGGCAGGGTGGCCTGATGAAGGGCAAAGACCTGGCCATGACCTTCAGTTTCTTGCGTCCCAATGACCTGGTCTGGAACTACGTCGTGGGCAACTACCTCAAGGGCGAAACCCCACCGCCTTTTGACTTGCTGTACTGGAACAGTGACAGCACCAATCTGCCTGGCCCCTATTACGCCTGGTATTTGCGCAACACTTACCTTGAAAACAAGCTCACCAAACCCGGTCAAGCCACCGTATGTGGTGAAAAAATCGACCTCAATTTGGTTGACATGCCGGTCTACATCTACGGTTCGCGCGAAGACCACATCGTGCCGATTGGCGGGGCCTATGCCTCGACCCAATATTTGCCGGGCAAAAAGCGTTTTGTCATGGGGGCCTCGGGTCACATTGCCGGTGTCATCAACCCGCCGGCCAAGGGCAAGCGCAGCCACTGGATTCGTGCAGACGGCAAGTTCCCCAAATCACACGGACAGTGGCTGGACGGCGCAACAGAGTATCCCGGCAGTTGGTGGACAGATTGGTCCAACTGGTTAGCCGCACAGGCAGGCAAGCAAATTGCTGCGCCCAAGACTTATGGCAAGGGTCAATACAAGGCCATCGAGTCCGCGCCCGGCAGCTATGTCAAGGTCAAGGCTTAAAATTTTTTTTGGTTCATTTTTAACAAAGTCATAGGAGACAACATGGAAGAGATCGTTATCGTTTCAGCAGCACGCACCGCCGTGGGCAAATTTGGTGGCTCGTTGGCCAAAATTGCGGCACCTGATTTGGGTGCGACTGTCATCAAGGCCTTGCTGGCCAAGACCGGTGTCGGTGCGGATCAAATTGGTGAAGTCATTCTGGGCAATGTGCTCACCGCTGGCTTGGGTCAAAACCCGGCGCGGCAAGCGTTGCTGAAAAGCGGTATTGCCAAAGAAGCGCCGGCGCTTACCGTTAACTGCGTGTGCGGTTCCGGTTTGAAGGCCGTGGCCCTGGCTTACCAGGCCGTGGCTACAGGCGACAGCGACATCGTGATTGCCGGTGGTCAGGAAAACATGAGCGCCGCACCGCACGTGCTGCCCGGTTCGCGTGACGGCATGCGCATGGGCGACTGGAAAATGATCGACACCATGATCAATGACGGTCTTTGGGACATTTACAACAATTACCACATGGGTGTCACGGCCGAAAACGTCAACAAGCAATACGGCATCACCCGTGAAATGCAAGACGCATTGGCCCTGAACAGCCAACTCAAAGCCGCAGCCGCACAAGACGCTGGCAAGTTCAAAGACGAAATTGTGGACGTGCTGATTCCCCAACGCAAGGGTGATCCGCTGGTGTTCAATGCAGACGAATTTCTGAACCGCAAAACCAACGCCGAAGCGCTGTCTGGTCTGCGCCCGGCGTTTGACAAAGCGGGTAGCGTCACTGCAGGCAATTCATCTGGCATCAACGACGGCGCTGCTGCCGTGATGGTCATGACCGCCAAGAAGGCCGCAGCACTCGGTTTGAAGCCGCTGGGCCGCATTGCCAGCTTTGCTACCAGCGGTCTGGACCCCGCCATCATGGGCATGGGCCCCGTGTCGGCCTCACGCAAAGCCCTGGCACGTGCGGGCTGGAGCGCCGCTGACCTGGACCTGATGGAAATCAACGAAGCCTTTGCCGCCCAGGCCTGTGCGGTCAACAAAGAAATGGGCTGGGACACCAGCAAGATCAACGTCAACGGGGGGGCCATTGCCATTGGCCACCCCATCGGCGCGTCCGGCTGCCGTATTTTGGTGACGCTGCTGCATGAGATGCAACGTCGTGATGCCAAGAAGGGCCTGGCCAGCTTGTGCATCGGTGGCGGTATGGGGGTTGCCCTGACCATCGAACGCTGATTCGCCGTTTATGATCCAAATTTAGAATTCACAAAGAGGAGAAATTCATGAGTCAAAAAGTAGCATATGTCACC
>JBGSRY010000376.1:0-2126 GCA_041737325.1 Rhodoferax sp.
TGGCAATTTTTTTGTACATCAGCGGCTGCGTCAGCGCGGGCGTGTCTTGCTCGTTGTGTCCCAGTTTGCGGAAACAAATGATGTCCAGCACCACGTCCTTGCGGAACTCCATGCGGTATTCCAGCGCCCATTGCATGACCATCACCACCGCTTCAGGATCATCACCGTTGACGTGCATCACCGGGGCTTCAACCCCTTTCACGATGTCGGTGCAATACAGGGTGGAGCGCATGTCACGCGGGTCAGAGGTGGTAAAACCGATCTGGTTATTGATGATGATGTGCACCGTACCGGCCGTGGTGTAGCCACGGGTTTGGGCCAGCGCCAGGGTTTCCTGGTTTACACCTTGGCCAGCAAAAGCGGCATCGCCATGCACCAGCACCGGCAGCACCTGGCGGCCTGTGGGGTCAGCACGTCGATCCATGCGGGCGCGCACCGAGCCTTCCACCACCGGGTTGACAATTTCAAGGTGCGAAGGGTTGAACGCCAGGGTCAAGTGCACCGGGCCGCCGGGGCTGGTGACATCCGAGCTGAAACCTTGGTGGTACTTGACATCGCCCGATGTCAGTTCTTCGGGCGCGGTGTGGTCAAACTCGGCAAACAAGTCTGCGGGCATCTTGCCCAGGGTATTGACCAGCACGTTCAAACGACCCCGGTGGGCCATGCCGATCACGATCTCTTGCACACCCAAGCCACCGGCTTTTTGAACCAGTTCGTCCATGGCAGCAATAAAGCTTTCGCCGCCTTCGAGTGAAAAACGCTTCTGCCCCACGTACTTGGTGTGCAGAAAACGCTCCAAGCCTTCGGCTGCGGTCAAACGGTCAAGGATGTGTTTCTTTTGATCGGCATTGAAGCTGGGCTTGCTGCGCACGCTTTCCAGCTTTTGTTGCCACCAACGCTTTTGCGTCTGGTCGGTCAAATACTGGTATTCCGCACCAATGGTGCTGCAGTAAGTCTCGCGCAGCGCGTTGAGCAACTCACGCAGCGGCATGTTGTTTTTGCCGAAAAACGTGTTGCTGGTGTCAAAAATGACTTCTTGGTCGGCATCGGTGAAACCATAAAACGCCGGGTCAAGTTCAGGAATATCACGTCGCTCGGTGCGCTTGAGCGGGTCCAGATCGGCCCAACGGCTGCCGAGAAAGCGGTAGGCGGCGATCAGGCTCTGGACGTGAACCTGCTTGCGGGCCACAGCCAGATCGGCTTCGCTGGCCTTCAGGGCGAAGGCGTTGGCCTTTGCGCGTTGGGCAAAGCTCTCGATGACGGGCGCATGGGCCACATCACGGGTGTCGCTGCCGTCTGTGGCAGGCACATGGCTGAGGTTGTCGAAGTAAACCCGCCAGTTTTCAGGCACGCTGCCCGGGTTGAGCAAGTACGACTCGTACAACTCTTCGACATAGGGCGCATTGCCCCCGAACAGGTACGAATTCGACCTGGACTGCTGCATCATCTGGCGCTCACCTTCTGCCGCAGGTTTGCCGCGGCTTCGATGGGTTAAACAACCTTCCGCGGCCCCGGCTACACCGGTTGGCGGACTAGCGACCCGCCTTGCTGTTGAACTGCTGTTCGAGCAAGGGGACGGGAAGGAACGTATGGACTATCGCCTTTGACTGTAGCACCAGCCCTGCGGCCAGAGACTGGAAAAGCACGATCCTTTGCCGCCAGTTGCGCCAGACGAGGCGTGTGCCGCAACGCAAACTGTGGCCGTGACGCCACGCCGAACCATCCTGATTCATGCCGAAGCACCTACCAAGCCGCCCCTGGGTGCAGCCTGCAACGGATGCGGCTGGTGCTGCGCGCACGAGCCCTGCCCCCTTGGGATACTGCTGTCGCGTCGGCGCAGTGGTGCATGCGCAGCGTTGGTCTGGGACGGCACCCGGACCCGATACCTTTGCGGCGTGATGGCGCAGCCAGAGCGCTGGTTGCGATTTGTGCCACGTGCTTGGCGGCATCGTCTGGCGAGTCGATGGATCGCATCAGGTCATGGCTGCGACGCCGAGCTCGAACAGGCGCCGTTGACTTAGCGGCACGCTAACGTGATGGGTGTCCGGGCGGGAGCCCCGTATCGGCCCTTTGCTGACCTTCTGTGCGCATGGGTTTGTGGTGCGCGCAAAGGCGGGCTGGGGCTG
>JBGSRY010000388.1:0-3017 GCA_041737325.1 Rhodoferax sp.
GGCGGTGGTCGTGCTGTACACATTGGCCAAGTTGCTGGAGCTGGGCGACCACGCCGTGTTGGGCTGGACGGGTGGGCTGGTATCGGGCCACAGCCTGAAGCACGTGGTGGCGGCGCTGGCAGCCTGGCCGGTCATGGCTGTCATGCACAATCGTCCGCCATTGAAGTTGCACCGGGTCACCACAGCGTGGGCTTGAGCCCGCATTCAGAACCAGTCAAGAGGAGCCTATTTTGAATTCCGAAACCCCGGCCATGACGGCCCCGATTGCTGCGGCTGCACACGCCCACCCCAACCAGTTTGCCTTGCTGCGCCAGCGCCGCTTTGCACCCTTCTTCTGGACCCAGTTTGCCGGTGCGGCCAACGACAACTTGTTCAAGTTTGCCTTTACCGTGCTGGTGACTTACCAGCTCAGCGTCGGCTGGCTGCCCCCGGCCATGGCCGGGCTGGTGATTGGGGCGCTGTTCATCTTGCCGTTTTTGTTGTTTTCGGCCACCAGCGGCCAGTTGACGGACAAGTTTGACAAGACACACATGATCCGTTTTGTGAAAAATCTGGAGATCGCCGTCATGGCGCTGGCGGCCTGGGGCTTCATGGTCAACAACGTGCTGGTGCTGCTGGGCTGTACCTTCCTCATGGGGCTGCACTCCACCTTGTTTGGCCCGGTGAAGTTTGCCTACCTGCCGCAGGTGTTGGGTGAACGTGAGCTGACCGGCGGCAACGGCATAGTTGAGATGGGCACGTTTGTGGCCATCTTGCTGGGCAACATCGCGGGCGGCCTGCTGGTGGCAATTCCTGAAGTGGGCCACCGTGACGTGGCGCTGGCCTGCGTGCTGCTGGCCTTAGTGGGGCGTGCGGTGGCGCAGTTCATTCCCAGTGCCCCGGCCACCGATCCTGGCCTGGTGATCAACTGGAACCCGGTGAGTGAGACCTGGCGCAACCTGAAGCTGGCGCACGGCAACCTGGTGGTGTTCCGCTCGCTGTTGGGCATCAGTTGGATGTGGTTTTTTGGCGCGGTGTTTCTGAGCCAGTTTCCCAGCTTTGCCAAAGACGTGTTGCACGGCAACGAGCAGGTGGCATCCTTGCTACTGGTGGTGTTCTCCATTGGCATTGGCGGCGGCTCACTGTTGTGCGAGGTGTTCAGCCGCCGCCATGTGGAAATTGGCCTGGTGCCGCTGGGCGCAATCGGCATGAGTGTGTTTGCGGTGGACTTGTACTTGGCCTCCCGTGCGCTGCCAGCGGCAGAGGTGATGGGCCTGGGCGCGTTTCTGGCGCACAGCGCGCACTGGCGCGTGCTGGCCGACCTGCTGCTCTTGAGCTTGTTTGCCGGCCTGTACAGCGTGCCCATGTACGCTTTGATTCAGTTGCGCAGCCAGCCCACGCACCGCGCCCGCATCATTGCTGCCAACAACATTTTGAACGCGCTGTTCATGATTGGCAGCTCGGTCATCGCCGGGGCTTTGATCAAGAGCGGCTTCAGCATTGCCCAAATCTTTTTGTTCACCGGTCTGGCCAATGCCGTGGTGGCGTTTTACATCTTCATGCTGGTGCCCGAGTATTTGCTGCGCTTTGCCGCCTGGGTCTTGTCGCGTCTGGTGTACCGCTTCAAGGTGCAGGGTGACGAACACATCCCCACCGAAGGCGCGGCCATTCTGGTCTGCAACCATGTCAGCTTTGTCGATGCGGTGTTGTTGATGGCCGCTAGCCCGCGCCCCATTCGCTTCATCATGGACCACCGCATCTTCAAGGTGCCAGTGCTGGGCGGCTTGTTCAAGCTGGCCAAGGCGATACCGATTGCGCCGCGTGCCGAAGACCCCGCCGCTTACGAAGCCGCGTTCGAGGTGGCGGCCAAAGTGCTCCAGCAAGGCGACCTGCTGGCGATCTTCCCTGAAGGCGGCATCACCAAAGACGGCACGCTGCAAACGTTCAAGGGCGGCATCATGAAAATTTTGGAACGCGCCGAACAAGACGGTCACAGTGTCCCGGTGGTGCCGATGGCGCTGACCAACCTGTGGGGTTCGTTCTTCAGCCGGGTTGAAAAAGGCGGGGCCATGGTGCGGCCTTTCCGGCGTGGCATGTTTAGCCGGGTGGGCTTGAATGTGGGCGCGGCAATGGCTGCGCCACAGGTGCAGCCCGAGGTGTTGCGCAGCCGGGTGGCGGCGTTGTCAGTGGCTGGTTAATTGAGTTTTTAGGCTGCAGCCCTTATTGACAAAGAAGCAGCAGATCTGTTCTAGCGGTATCAAATATCTATACCTTAGATACAAAAGCATCATACTTTTAACAAATTTCAGCACTTTTAGGTCTCACCCAGACCACACTTGCGTCCGTGTTCAACAACCCCTTCAAGGAAACGTATGCAAGCTTTTACTGATTCAAATGTGGCCCCTGTGCGGATGCACCGTGACTCCAAAGCCTGGTCTTTACAGGTGTGGGTGTCGTTTGGTCTGGCGGTGTTTTTGTGTGGCGTAGGGCTGGCCTGGTTGCCGGGCAAAGACCTGGACCGTGCCTTCATGGTGATGGGCTATTTTTTCTGCTTGTCGGCAGCCTTTGTGCTGGCCAAGTTTGTGCGCGACAACGAAGCCGCCCAGGCCATGGGGCGGGTGGCCGACACGCCCTTGTTCAAGCTGGTGGTGTGGGGCGGTTTTTTTCTGGCCATGACCTTGACCGGCTGGGGCTTGCTGCGCATGGAAGTGAACGAGGCCTACAAGGCATTTCTGGGGGTGAGCTGGCTTTACCTGATCACCTGCACCTTCACGCTGGCCAAAACGTTGCGCGACCGGCATGAGGCTGACCTAGCCGAGGCCCATCTGCCAGGCTGACCGTCCGGCAGAAAACAGCGTGATTTGACATTCGATTGATTTTCAAGGAGTTCATCATGAAACAAAAATTTGCTGCATATTTAATAGCTGCTTGCGCTTTATCCATAGGGTCTACAGCCTCATTTAATGCACAGGCCCAGAGCGAGGCTTCGGCCCTGAGTGCGGTGTCGGTGATGCCGGTAGCGTCCGTTGTGGTGGGGG
>JBGSRY010000422.1:0-4236 GCA_041737325.1 Rhodoferax sp.
TGGGGGTGAGCGCACCCGTGTGGGCACAGGTCAGCCGTGACGATGCCGCTACGATGGCGCAGCAGGCCAGTGGCGGGCGGATGCTGGCGGTGGAGCGGGTCGAGCGCCAAGGGCAAATCTTCTGGCGTGTCAAGGTGCTCACCCCGGCGGGTGAAGTCCGGGTGATTCTGGTGGACGCCGCCAGTGGGCGCGTGCGTTAATCCAGGTGGTGACACGGCATGCGCGTGCTGCTGGTTGAAGACGATGCGGTGTTGCGGCTGGGGCTCAAACGCCAGCTGGAGGCCGAGGGTTACCGCGTGGACATGGCCGCCGACGGTGAAGACGGGTTGTTTCAAGCGCGTGAATACCCGGTGGACTTGGCGATTGTCGACCTGGGCCTGCCCAAATTGAGCGGGTTGACGGTGGTTCAAACCCTGCGGGCCGAAGGGCGCGCGCTGCCCATCTTGATATTGACGGCACGCGGCAGTTGGCAAGACAAGGTCAAAGGCTTGGAGTCTGGGGCCGACGACTACCTGGTCAAACCATTTGAATACCCAGAGCTGGCGGCGCGCGTCAAAGCGCTGCTGCGCCGTGCCCTCAAGGCCACTTCCGACGTGCTGCAACTGGGTGCTTTGCACATCGATTTTTCAGCTCAAACCGCGCAGCTTCATGGCGTGGTGTTGGAGCTGACCACGTTTGAATACCGGGTGCTGGAATACCTGGTGCGCGAGCGCGCCAGGGTGGTGAGCAAACAGGAGCTTTCAGACTATCTGTACCCGCACGACGAAGACCGTGACAGCAATGTGCTGGAGGTGTTGGTCGGGCGGCTGCGGCGCAAGCTCGACCCACAGGGCCAGCTGACCCCGATTGAAACCTTGCGCGGTCGTGGTTACCGCTTTGTGCTGCAGTGAAGCAGCACCCGTTGTCGATTCGGGCCCGTCTGGTGTGGGGCGCGCTGCTGGTGTTGCTGGTGTTTTTGGCCGCTGCCGGCTGGGCGGTGCAGCAAGCGCATGCCGACAGCGTGCGCGCCCAACGCTTTGCCCGCCTGCAATCGACCATTTACCTGTTGATGGCTGGAGCCGAGCTGGATGCCACGGGTGTCCTGGTGATGCCGCAGGCCTTGTCTGAACCCCGTTTATCGTTGCCTGATTCCGGGTTGTACGCCAACATCACCCAACTTGACCGGGGGCAGGAATGGCAGTCACTGTCCACACTCGGGTTGCAGCTGCCCTTTCAGCGCACCCAGGCCACTGGCCAGTGGCGTTTTGAGACGCTGGCCGCATTGGCTGTGCCAAAGGGTGCTGCGCAGCCTGCAGGGCGTGCCTTTTTGGCCGCTACCTATGCGGTCAAATGGTCGGTGAACGAGCAAACCGTGCCGCTGGTGTTTTGTGTGCTGGAAGACCAGGCCGGGTTTGACCAGGAGTTAAAAGCCTTTGGCTACACGTTGTGGTTATGGCTGGGTGGCGCGGGTGTGTTGCTGCTGTTGACGCAGACCTTGTTGTTGCGCTGGGGCTTGTCACCCTTGGCACAGGTGGCGCAGGAAGTGGCTGACGTGGAAATGGGTATCAAAAACAGGCTGGAAGGGTGCTACCCGAAAGAAATTGCCGGTTTGAGCGACAACCTCAACACCCTGATGGCGCAGGAACGGGCGCGCCAAACCCGCTACAAAGAAGCCCTGGACGATTTGGCGCACAGCCTGAAAACGCCGTTGGCAGCGATGCGCGCCTCGCTGGACCAACCGGCTGAACTACCTGCGATGGTGGCGCAGCAAGTGGCCCGCATGGACGACATTGTGGTGCACCAACTTGGGCGCGCCGCAGCCAGCGGTGCGGCCCGGTTTGCGCCGCCCTTGGCCTTGGCCCCGGTGCTGGGCCGCATTCGTGACACCTTGGCCAAGGTCTATGCCGACAAGGCCTTGGTGTTCACCTTGGAATGCCCCGCCGATTTGAGCTGGCGCATGGATCAAGGTGATGCCTTTGAGTTGCTGGGCAATGTGCTGGATAACGCTGCCAAATGGGCCCGGCAGCACGTGTCGGTGCGGTGCTGGCTGGACGGCAAGCGGCTGTGTCTGCAGGTGACGGACGACGGCCCTGGTTTTGCAGACACCCAGGCCGCCTTGCAGCGCCGGGTACGTCTGGACGAGCAAGTGCCCGGTCATGGCATTGGCTTGACGGTGGTCAGCGACCTGGTGACCAGCTACCAGGGCACGCTGTGCTTGTCACGCGCACCCGCGGGTGGCGCACAGGTGGATGTGACGCTGGGCAACGGCTGACGAATCAGAACGGTGCGTCGCTGATGCTTGGGGTTTGAGCCAAGGTCGCCACGGCTTCACGCACGCTGGCCTTGTCGTTTGCGTTGGCAAACTTGCTGTATTTGCCCAGCAGGTTCACCATCTGGCCGTAAATGCGTGGGTTGGCAGCCATGCATTCGCGTTGTTCCAAAAAGTTGGCATCGCCCGAGAAATTGCCTACCAGGCCACCGGCCTCGGTGATCAGCAGCGAGCCTGCAGCCACATCCCAGGGCTGCAGCCCGAGCTCAAAAAAGCCATCGGTAAAGCCAGCAGCCACATAGGCCAAATCCAGAGCCGCAGCACCTGGGCGGCGCAGGCCCGAGGTGCGCGCCATCATGTCACCCATCAAACGCAGGTAGGTGTTGATGTCATCCTCCGCGCGGTACGGGAAACCAGTGGAGAGCAGGCACTCTTGCAGTCGCGTGCGTTTGGCCACCCGAATGCGGCGGTTGTTCAGGTACGCGCCACGCCCCTTGGTGGCGGTAAACAGGTCATTGCGGCTCGGGTCGTAAATCACGGCTTGTTCAACTTTGCCCTTAACAGCCAGCGCAATGCTGACGCAGTAAATGGGCAGGCCGTGAATGAAATTGGTGGTGCCGTCTAGCGGGTCAATGATCCAGACATAGTCAGAATCTTGCGCGCCGTGCTGGCGGCCTGATTCTTCAGCCCATATGGCGTGGCCGGGGTAGGCCCCCAGCAGGGTGTCGATGATGAGCTGTTCGGAAGCCTGGTCGACTTCGGTCACAAAATCATTCACCTGTTTTTGCGACACGCGAACCGATTCCACATCCAGTGCGGCGCGGTTGATGATGGCACCGGCAGCGCGGGCGGCCTTCACGGCCACGTTGATCATGGGGTGCAAGTTGGATGTTGTCATGGATTGTGTAGTGAGGATGAACCGACGGGCTGCAGGGCGATGCGGGCAGCGACAATAGCCTGATTTTAAGCTGTACCGCCATGAAGACCCGATTCATCCTGATCAACACCAGCCACGCGGGTAACGTGGGCGCTGCGGCACGGGCCATGAAAACCATGGGCTTTGATGACCTGGTGCTGGTGGCCCCGCGTTGGCCCAACGTGCTCAACCGCGAGGAAACCATCCAGCGCTCCAGTGGCGCGCTGGACGTGCTCAAAAACGCCCGCATTGTGGACACGCTGGACGAAGCGCTCGACGGCATGACCCACCTGTGCGCCACCGCCATGACCCCGCGCGACTTTGGCCCCCCCACGACCACGCCGCGCAAGCACTTTGATGCGCTTCTAAAAAAGGAGCTGTTTGCCGATATAAATCAAGGGCTAGAGTCTGAAAACATTAAAAATTCAGGCATGGCATTCTTGTTCGGTTCAGAGCGTTTTGGGATGCGCAACGAAGATGTGTACCGTTGCCATGTGTGCCTGAGCATTCCCAGCAACCCGAAATTTGGCTCGCTCAACCTGGGTGCGGCCCTGCAAGTGATTGCCTATGACTGGCGTGAGGCGCTGGCGGCTTACCCGGTGCAGGCTGCCACCCCCCCCGTTGCATTGGCCGACGCGGCACAGGTGTCGGGCATGCTGGCGCACCTGGAACAAGCGCTGACGCACATCGGGTTTTTGGACCCGGCCGCGCCCAAGAAGCTCATGCCCCGGCTCAACCAGCTGTTCAACCGCGCGCAACTGACGCAAGAAGAAATCCACATTTTGCGTGGTATGGCCAAAATGATGATCAAACCGCAGCCCCTGTCAACGGCAGGGGCAGAAATCAAAGATTAAAGTCCTGTCTATGTTTTCAAGAATCCGATCCGACGTTCAATGCATTCTGGAGCGCGACCCAGCCGCGCGCAGCACTTGGGAAGTGCTGACCTGTTACCCGGGCCTGCACGCGGTCATTCTGCACCGGCTGGCGCATTGGTACTGGCACCATGGTCTGAAATGGCTGGGGCGCTTTACCTCGCATGTGGCGCGGTTCTTCACCGGCATTGAAATTCACC
>JBGSRY010000506.1:0-6430 GCA_041737325.1 Rhodoferax sp.
CCGGTGGCGCTGGCGCTGGGGCCGCAGGCCGGGGTGTTTGTGGCCGATACGGTGCTGAAAAAAGTGTTTTTGCTGGACCGCGACGGTGTGCTGTTGCGCACCTATGCCACGCAGGGCCTGGAGCGACCGGCCGCGGTGGTCTGGAATGAAGCCTTGCAGCAGTTGTTTGTGCTGGACTCGATGCGGCATCGGGTGACGGTGTTTGACGGCAACGGCGCGTTGTTGCGCCACATGGGTGAGAGCGGCGACCAGGGCGGGCAATTCAACCGGCCAACGCACATGGCCCCCGACAGCCGTGATGACCAGGGGCATTTGCTGATCACCGATGCCCTGAACTTCAGGGTGCAGTCCATCGATGCGCAGGGTGGTTTTTTATGGAAATTTGGTCAAAATGGCAACGGCAGTGGTGATTTTGCGGCCCCCAAAGGCTTGGCCACGGACCAGGACGGCCACATTTATGTGGTCGATGCCTTGTTTGAAGTGGTTCAGATTTTCAACCGTCAAGGTCAGTTGCTGTTGGCTTTTGGCGCGCGTGGCAGTGCGGTGGGGCAGTTCATGTTGCCGCGCGGCGTTTTTGTGTCGGCCCAGGACAAGGTCTATGTGGCCGACACCTACAACCGGCGGATTCAGGTGTTTTTGGGTGCGCTGGCATCCCGTGTGGCGGCCAAGGAGGGCGTGAAATGAACAAGCAATACAAGGCAGCTGGATGGCTTGGCATGGTGCTGGTGGTGGCTGTGGCGGCGTGGTCGCCCAGCGCCATGGCGGCCACCATGATTGCCAATACCGTGCACAACCTGACCCCCACCGGGCCGGGCAACTTCAAGGCCCCAGAGGCCTCGGGCCTGTGCGTGTTTTGCCACACCCCGCACAGCAGCAACCCGCAGCGCAGCCTGTGGAACCGGGCGCTGTCGTCAGCGGTGTACCAGCTCTACGACAGCACCACCCTGAAGGCGGTGGTGCAGCAGCCCACCGGCAGTTCGCGCTTGTGTTTGTCGTGCCACGACGGCACGCTGGCCATGGGCACGCTGCTGCGCCCGTCTTATGGCAAGTACCAGCCGACGCTGGGGGTACTGACCGGCAAAGCCAACCTGGGTACTAATTTGTCAGCTGATCATCCGATCTCTTTTGTGTATGACGCGGCGTTGGTGGCCAGCCGGGGCGAGTTGATCAATCCGGCCAGTTTGACCAGTGTCATCAAGCTGGACAAAAACAGCGAGTTGCAGTGCACCAGTTGCCACAATGCGCACGAGGATCGGCATCCGAAGTTCATGCGCATGGACACGCGTTATGGTGCGTTGTGCCTGAGCTGCCATGCACCAGCTGGCTGGACGGGTTCTACGCACGCCAGCGCCAGTGCCACCTGGAATGGCTTGGGTAGCAGTCCCTGGCCTGCCGGGGCCTATCCGAGCGTGGCCGAAAATGCCTGCAGCAGCTGCCACCGGCCACATGCCGCCGGGCACGGCAAGTCGCTGCTGGAGCAGGGCAACGAGTCCACCAATTGCACGGTGTGCCACAGTGGCAATGTGGCCAGCCGCAACCTCGACAACGAGTTTCTCAAGTCGTCACGGCATCCGATAGAAACCGCCGCCTGGACACACACCCCCAAAGAAGATGCCAGCCAAATGGCACGCCACGTGTCGTGCGCCGACTGCCACAACCCGCACGCCAGCAACGCCACCCCGGCTGCAGCGCCAACGGTTTCAGGGCGCTTGCAAGGCGTGCGTGGCATCAACCAGGCGGGCTCAGCCGTGGTTTCATCCAGCTTTGAATACGAGGTTTGTTACAAGTGCCATGGCTTGACCGCCGCAACCAACGCCGCCGCGGTGCGCCAGGACAACCCGCGCAATGCGCGGCTGCAGTTTGACCCGGCCAACCCCTCGTACCACCCGGTGGCTGCCGCAGGCAAAAATGCAACGGTACAGAATTTGTTGCCCGGCTACAGCACCACCAGTGTGATCGGGTGTTCAAGCTGCCACAACAACGATGCCTGGGTGGCCGGCGGCACCAGCCCGGCGGGGCCGCATGGCTCCAGCTATGCCCCGATCCTGGAGCGCCAGTACGATGCGGCAGACAACACCATCGAGTCGCCACAAAGCTATGCGCTGTGCTACAAGTGCCACGACCGCAACGCCTTGACCACTGACGTGGTGGGCAAGTTTCCGCATGCGCGTCACCTGGCCAAGCAAACCGCGTGTGCGGCTTGCCACGATGCGCACGGGTCAAGGGTGTATCCGAAGCTGATCAACTTCATGCTGCTGGACAAAATGGGTGTGCCGGTGGTGACCAAATCGACCGTGCAGCAGCGGCTGGAGTTCATTCCATCGGCCAGCGGCGGCCAATGCTATCTAAGCTGTCATGGTGTGAACCATGAGCCTTCGACTTACCCTTGAGCTTTGTTTGCTATAATTAATATAGCTGCTAGCCCTTTAATTTAAAGGGCTAGAATGCAATTTTGCTCTTATTTTTTATCAGGCAGAACGCTGAAATCTGACACAAACTGCACCTGCGCAAAGGTGTGGTTCAAGAACTTGCTGTAAAAATTGTCCATCAACATGCCTGGGTCATATTTGACCCGGCTGCCGGGTTGCAAGTCCATCAGGTCCACCACCACCCACTCGGTTTTGCCGTCGTGGGACACTTCCACGTAGGTATAGCTTTCGACCTTCAGGGCGCTGACCACGGTGGCCTCGACGGCCTGGGCGGGCAACACCAAAGCGCTGGCCATGACGGCGGCAGCAAGCATTGAAAAAAGGGGTTTCATGGTCAATCCAGTCAGGTGTTAGGGGGGCAGTGGCAATGGCCTTCAGCTGTCGTCGCCAATGCCGAGTTTCTTCATCTTTTCCCATAAATTTTTGCGGCTGATACCCAGTGTGGCGGCGGTGTCAGCGATCTTGCCTTCTTTGGCCTTGAGCGTTTGCTCAATGTAGTGGCGCTCGTAGCTGCCCAGATAGTCACTCAGCGAGGCGGCTGCCGCCGGTGCTTCGTCAGGCTCCTGGCCGTAGCCGTTGCCAAACAGCGCATCAGGGCTGAGCACGGCTTGGGTGGACAAAATGCAGGCCCGCTCCAGGCAGCTTTTAAGCTCGCGGATGTTGCCGCTCCAGGGGTGCTCCAGCAGCGCTTGTTCGGCCGCCGGGCTGAGTTCGCGGCGCGGGCTGTTGTGCTGGGTGGCCTCGGCCTCCAGCATCAGGCCCGCCAGCCACAGAATGTCTTCCTTGCGCTCGCGCAGCGCCGGCACTTTGACTTCAAGCACGTGGATGCGGTAGTACAGGTCTTCGCGGAATTCACCGGCCTCGACCATTTTTTTTAGGTCGCGGTTGGTGGCACACACCAGGTTGATGGACACCGGAATCAGCGCCTCGGCCCCCACCCGCACCACCTTGCGTTCCTGAATCACGCGCAGCAATTTGACCTGCATGGAGAGCGGCATTTCGCCAATTTCGTCCAGAAACAGCGTGCCACCATCAGCCTGCTCAAAGTAACCTTTTTTGTCGCGGATGGCCCCGGTGTAAGCGCCTTTGACGTAGCCAAACATTTCGGCTTCGAGCAGGGTTTCGGTGATGGCCCCGCAGTTGACGGTGATGAACGGGCGCTGCCATTGCGGGTCGCGCTGACCGTGCAGGGCGCGTGCCACCACCTCTTTGCCAACCCCGGATTCACCGGTGATGAGCACGGTGATGTTGTCCACCGACAGCCGTGGCAGCAGGGCTTCAATGTGGCGCATGGCGCTGGAAATGCCAAGCGTGGGTTGCCCCGTTGCGCGGCCCGCATCAACCGCGTTGCGGGCGCAGACGGCGCGCACTTTTTCGATCAGGGCGCGAATGTCCACCGGCTTGGTCAGGTAGTCTTCAGCCCCCAGTTTGAGCAGGCGCACGGCGCGGTCAATGGCACCGTAGCCGGTCATGAAAATGTAGGGCGGCAGTGCCACACCGGCGCTGCGCAGGGCTTCAAACAAGGCTTCACCGTCAATGTCTGGCAGCTTGATGTCGCTGATGACCACGTCGTAGCTGTCTTTCTGGAGCGATGCGCGCGCCGCCTCGCCGGTTTTGAACCAGGTGCAGTGGAAGCCTTCCAGGCCGATGCGGTCGGACACGGCTTCACCCATGATTTCATCGTCTTCAATCAAACAAACGCGGTTGGAGCTCATGCGGTGGGGTTTTCAACAAAGGGCAGGGACACAGAAAAAACGATGCTGGTGTGGTGTTGCTCAACCCGGATGTCCCCACCGAGTTGTTGCACGATTTGGTACGTGACCCACAAGCCCAGGCCATGGCCGGTTTTGCTCAGGGGGGAGAACGGTTCAAACAGGTGTGACATTTGTTCGGTGCTGAGCTGCTTGCCGTCGTTTTCTACCTGCAGGTGCAGGGTTTTGTTGCGCTCTTCAATGATGCACATGACCGTGCCTCTTTGCTCGGCCGCATGGATGGCGTTGAGTAGCAGGTTGATCAGAATCTGGCGTATCTGGTTGGCTTGCATCGGCAGTGAGCGGGCCAGGCTGGAGCGCCAGTCCAGCAGCAGCTGTTTGGACTGGGCTTGCGGCACCACCAGGCTGCGGATGTCCTCAAAGTCTTGCGGTTCCAGGTCTCGGGTGCGCACCCGGGCCTCAACCAGCAGCGCGCTGACCGTTTCCTTGATTTGTGTTAGCCCACGCTCAATCAGTGAAATGGTTTTGGCGGTTTGGGTGTCAAAGGCGCGGTTGCTCTTGCCGCCGACGCTGCGCAAGGTGTCGATGGCTGTCAACATGCCGCCCAGCGGGTTGTTGATTTCATGCGCCACGCCCGCAGCCAGGTGGCCCACGGCGGCCAGACGTTCCGAGTGCACCATCTGTTTTTCCAGTGCCTGCTTGTTGCTTTGCTCAACCAGCATGTGCTGGTAGGCCTCAAACAACTGCCCCACCTCGTCATGGTAGGGGTAAGACACTTTTTTCATTTCATCGGCCGTGGCCGAGCTCAGGGTGGTCATGCGCTGGGTGATCAGCACCAAGGGGCGTGACAGGCGCATGCCCCAGTACCAGTTGGCCGGCAACAAAATGGCCAGCACCAACAAGCCGGTGAGTGCGCCGTGCGAGGCAATGCGCACAAAGCGCGGCCACAAGCTGTCTTTGGCATTGACCACAATCACCGTGCCCAGGCGGTAGCCTTCATTCACCACCGGGGCGGTGACGTAGTAATTTTTTTTGTCCTGGGTTTCGTAGGTGGTACGGCCTGCCACGTCAATCTTCTGGATCTGCTCAACCAGCACGCCGTATTCAGGTGTCAGCTGGTCAACCCGGGTGCCGCGCGGGATCAGCATGGGGTCGGTGGCAATCAGCACCTTGAGCTCGTTGTCCAGAATCAGGATGGTGTTGGGTTGAAGAATGTCGCGCGTGTTGGCCACGTCAAGCGCTTTGCTGATGATCTCAAACGCTTGCCAGGTGTCGTCTTCCATCAGGGGCTGGAACAACGATTCGGCCAGGCGGTAAGCCAGGCCCGAAGAGCGGATGAACAGGTCTTCGCGCATGTCGTCGTAGGCCTTGAACATCAGCGAGCCCGACACCACCAGGGTCGCCAGAATGATCAGCAGGCTGCCCCACAAGGGAATTTTGGTACGGTAGCTGAGGTCCAGGACGCGCTTCATGTCATTCGTTCAGAAGCTGCCGCATTTTGAGGTTGCGCTCATACACCTTTTCGTCTGCGGCCATGAAGCCGTCAAGCCCGATGCGTTTGAGCAATTCAAGCCCCCTGGGGTCATGGGCCATGCCCAGCAGCGCACGTTGCATGTCGGCAAAGTCTTCCTTGCTGACAAAGTGGTTGGCCACAATGGGGGGCGCACCGTAGGGTTGTGAGCGTGCCACGACACGGGTGCGGGCGGCCAGGTCGGGCCGTGATTTGGCCAGACTGTCCCAGATGCCACTGTCGACCTCGCCCGCATGGGCCAGCCCCAGCGCCACGGCCTTGATCACTTCGCGGTGCGAGCCGGTGAAGATGACCTTGCTGAAAAAGCGCTCGGGGTCTTGCCCGGCGCTCAACAAGCTGTAACGCACATCCAGGTAGCTGCCGTTCTGGCTCGGGTCGGTGAAGGCAAACAGGGCCCCTTTGAGTTCGAGCAGCGCGGTGGTTTTGTTGTTGTAAGCCGGCACGATCAGGTACGACGTGAAGTAAGGCTGCCCCTTGGCCAGGGGTATGGCCATCAGTCGCACCTCGTTTTTGAGGTGCACGTCGGGGTAGTCGGTGACCCAGGCAAAGTCCAGTGTTTCCAGGTACAGCTGTACCGTGGTGTTGCTGAAGCGTTTGTTGAAGACGATTTCAACCGGCCGGTTGAGCTTGTCAGACAGGTATTGACGCCACTCCCCGATCAGCATGTATTGCATGTTGAACAGGCTGTCGGGCAAGCCCAGCCGGATGGTTCGGTTGGCATCTGCGCCCCAGGCTGGCGACAGCAGCAGCAGACCTGC
>JBGSRY010000061.1:0-3236 GCA_041737325.1 Rhodoferax sp.
CTGTCATGCCACGAAAATTAGGGGCAGCAACAGCTAGCAAAATTGCCAAAACAGCAATGCTGACCATGAGCTCAATGAGGGTAAATCCACGAAATGTACGCATATCTGAAAGTTTGGCACGTTCACTTGGGCATGTTGGGCGAGAAGTGACCAAGGGCAGGAGTCGACCGACAAACGGTCAATCTGGCATAAAGAATTAAAAACCGCTTGCTAGCAGCCTGTCGGACTTAGCGACTCAAAATTCAAAACCCAGCCAAAAATCTGCGTTTGTTGCAGCAGCCGGCTTTCCTATCGCGCCAACCTCGCAAAGTTTGTTTGCATGTGGCTGTGAACGTTGGCCAGGGTGGCTGCGCGTAGCGGCAACGCTTCGGCCAGTTCCAAAAGCAATGTTGGGGTGGCTGTGGCAAGCAGTTCATCAATGGCTTGTGCTGCCACAGTCACCGGTAGTCCTGCCGTTTGAGCAGCTTGAAGAACGTGTTTGCGCCCGGGCGTGGCCCCTTCGCCCGCAATGTCCATGAAGTGTTCGCCCTGGTAGCCCGGGCAATAAGTCAGGTCATAGGGGGGGGCCAGCCGCCAATTGCCGTCAGCCTCCATTAAAAACGACAAATTTTTGGCATGGTCATCGCGGTTGTTCATCAGAATGTTGAAGGCACAGCGCTGTACGGCTTTTTTGAGTTCGCGCTGGTCGCGGGTCAGGCGGCGCGTCACGCGAAAGAAGTCTTCGTAGCTGACTGAAGGTATCTGAAAATTGGCGTGTAGCAGCCCCGCAAGCGAATGCACATGCACGCGTTGTGCGCCACGGCGGTCAAAACGCTGGGTTGCAAAAGCGGTGTGGCCGCTTGGCAAATCAAAAAAGCGTGTTGCGGTCATGCCAAGCTGGCACTGGTGCGCCACACGCGCGTACAGCGCTTCAAGCGCAGCACAGTCAGGCGCATCGTCGTTGCCCGGGAACTTGACCAGCCAGGCTTGTCCATTGGGTACAGCGCTGGCTTGCGTGCTCATTTGACCTGTGGTGGGGTTGAAATAGACCAGTGCTTTTGGTCGCGCCCCGGCGGATGATGCACCAGCGCGCGCTAGTTCTGCCAACACCTCATGGCCATCGTCTACCTGAATGGCTTGCACTTCTTGGGCAAGGGCCAACAGGGTCAAGTCCTGGCTGTCAAGTGCATCCGGCAACGCCGGTGCAAAAGTGAGCGCACCCATGGTGTTGGCACCCAGAGCGGCGTGTACTGAAACAGCACATCTTGGCCATCGTCTGCCAGTGTGCCCAGCACAAAGGGCTCGCCCAAGCCCTGGTAGGTAACCGTCAGCTCTTTCACTCGGCTGCCTTGCGTGCCTTGGTGTAGGCACGTTGGCGCGTGCGCACCGCCGCTTTCTGGCGCATGTCGTCGATGGTGCGTGGTTGGGTGACCAGCACGTTTTGCAAATCGGCCAGCGCGCCCAGGGCTTCCAGCACACGTGTGAAGGTTTCCAGGGTACACCGGCCTGTGCGCTCGAAGTTGCTGAGTGTTTTGTCCGAGATACCCACGCGTGCCGCCAACTCTTCGACGCTCAGGTTCAGCATCAACCGGCGGATGCGCGTGCGCGCACCCAGCGCTGTGCAAACTTCGTCAGAAAAAGCAAGCGCGAAATCCACCATATTTATACCTATAAATAGTAGATAAATGATTTAACCAGAACTATTTTACAGGTTATAAAGATGTAAGGCCTCATTGGAGGCGGCTTCATGCCCCGTGGTGGGCGCAGCGCTACCGCCCCACCTCATCCACCAGCGTCCTGAAGTCGTCCATGTCTTCAAAGCTGCGGTACACACTGGCAAAGCGCACATAGGCCACTTTGTCGAGTTTTTTTAGCTCGCGCATCACCAGCTCGCCAATGCGGGTGGACAGTATTTCACGCAGGCCCAGGGTCAACAACTTTTCTTCAATGCGCTCGACCGCAGCGTCAACCTGTTCGGTGCTGACCGGGCGTTTGCGCAGCGCCAGCTTCATGGAGGCCAGCAGTTTGGCGCGCTCGTACTCGATGCGGCGGCCATCTTTTTTGACAATGGCCGGAAAGTTGACCTCCGGCCGCTCGTAAGTGGTAAAGCGTTTGTCGCACGATGCGCAGCGGCGGCGGCGGCGGATGAAGCCCCCGTCTTCAGACTCCCGTGTTTCCACCACCTGGGTGTCGGGGTGACTGCAGAAGGGGCATTTCATTCTGGATTAACCATATACCGGAAAACGGCTGGTCAACGCATGCACCTTGGCGCGCACCGCAGCAATATTGGCTTCATCCCTTGGATTATCAAGCACATCTGCTATCAAATTTGCAGTCATGCGGGCTTCTTCGTCCTTGAAACCCCGGGTGGTCATGGCGGGTGTGCCCACACGCACACCGCTGGTCACCATGGGTTTTTCGGGGTCGTTGGGGATGGCGTTCTTGTTGATCGTCATGTGCGCTGCACCCAGCACGGCTTCGGCTTCTTTGCCAGTGATGTGTTTGGAGCGCAAATCGACCAGCATCACATGGGACTCCGTCCGGCCGCTCACAATGCGCAGGCCACGGCTGGTGAGTGTTTCAGCCACGACACGGGCGTTGGTCACCACTTGCTGCTGGTACAGCTTGAACTCGGGTTGCAGTGCTTCCTTGAAAGCCACCGCCTTGGCGGCAATCACATGCATCAGCGGGCCGCCTTGCAGGCCGGGGAAGATAGCGCTGTTGATGGCGCGCTCATGCTGGGCTTTCATCAAAATGATACCGCCGCGTGGGCCGCGCAGGCTTTTGTGCGTGGTGCTGGTCACGATGTCGGCGTGCGGCACCGGGTTGGGGTAAACGCCAGCAGCAATCAGCCCAGCGTAGTGCGCCATATCCACCATGAAGATCGCACCCACGTCTTTGGCAACTTTGGCAAAACGTTCAAAATCTATAGCAAGAGAATAAGCACTAGCACCGGCTATGATCAGTTTTGGCTTGCATTCATGGGCTTTGCGTTCCATTGCATCGTAGTCAATGGCCTCGGCAGCGTCCAGGCCGTAGCTGACCACATTGAACCACTTGCCGCTCATGTTCAGCGCCATGCCGTGCGTCAGGTGGCCACCCTCGGCCAGACTCATACCCATGATGGTGTCGCCGGGTTTCAGAAAGGCCAGGAAGACGGCTTCGTTGGCGGATGCGCCGCAATGCGGTTGCACGTTGGCGGCTTCGGCACCAAAAATCTGCTTGACGCGGTCAATGGCCAGTTGCTCGGCCACATC